>JAAUUG010000010.1 GCA_012031195.1 Oscillatoriales cyanobacterium SM2_1_8 | reverse complement strand
TGCCATTTCCATTCATTGCCTGCCAAAAACGATATGTATTTTTTCCCTGTTCCTTGGCATGAAACATGGCAATATCGGCGTTTTTGAGCAGCACTTCTGGGGAATCGCCGTCTAGGGGATAGATGCTAATGCCAACGCTAGTAGTTACCTCCAACAGGCGATCGCCCACACAAAAAGGCTGAGCAATTTCATCGCAAATTTTTGAGCAACAATGCCTGCATCTTCGCGCTGGCGAATGTTGGAGAGCAGGATGGTAAACTCATCTCCCCCCAGACGAGCGACGGTATCTGTCCCTCGAAGGCAATGTTTGAGCCGCTGCGCCACCAGACGCAACAGCACATCTCCAATGTCATGCCCGTAGGTATCGTTAATGGGTTTGAATCCGTCTAAATCGAGAAACAGCACCCCGATTGCCCCTTCCTCCGAAGGCGCTGGCTCTCCAAGGGTATCTTTGGCTGGCTCCACCGGCAGCGGCTCTACGGAGAGCCGTTCAACCGGGCGATCGCCAGAGACGCGAGCATTTGCCAGAAAACCCTTTTTCAAGGCGATCGTCTGTGCCAAACGCTCGTGGAACAGTTTGCGATTGGGCAGCCCTGTTAGGGAATCGTGAAATGCCAGAAAATTCAACTCTGCGTTGGAGCGAGCCAGTGCTTCTGCCTTTTGCTTTAGCTCTTCCTCCATGTGCTTGCGCTGGGTAATGTCGCGCATCACCCCTACCAGAAAGACATTGCCTGCGGCATCCCGGTGGAGCGATCGCTTGGTGGCAATGAAATGGATGCCTTGATGAGCATCGGTGAACTGGTCTTCACTTTCAAAGCCTTCCTGAAGTTGAAACACCTGCTCGTCCCGCCTGCGAAACACCGCCGCCTCATGAGGATGAAAAAATCCGCCTCACGGCGGTTTAACAAATGCTGGCGGGGCTGCCCGATGAACTCACAAAATGCCTGGTTCAAAACAATCCAGCAATGGCGATCGTCTTTCACGAAAACCGGATCGGCAATGGTGTCAATGATACTCTGCAAAAAGGCTTTGGACTTACGCAGTTCCGTTTCCAAGTGGGAAATATACACCAGCACCATCCCTCCTGCCCCCAAAAATGACAGCGCTGCTGGGGAACAAGGGCAACCACCATCCCCACAATAGAGCGATATAGCAACTCCCTACCAGGAGCGGGATACTGAAGCAGATCCCCAAAACAGATTTCCAGGGAACGCGCAGCTTCCAGCAGCAGTAGGCTCCCACCCAAGCCCAGCCAAACATCCATAAGATTTCACAGAAATCGTGCCACACGCGCAATTGCTGTTTGCCATCCAGGGCAGCGGTGATAATCTGGCTGACAAAGTTGGCGTGGAGTTCCACCCCCGATATGGGTTTGGGGGATTGGGTCAGGGAACTGGTATACGGAGTTTCAAAAAAATCCTTGATCCGAGGGGCTGTATTGCCGATTAGGACGATGCGATCGCGCAGCTTTTCTGGAGGTACTTGCCCCGCCAGTAATTCTAGAATGGAAACCATTTCAAAGCTTCCGGCTCCACCTCGATAGTTTGCCAAGATTTGATGACCGCCGTCATCCGCCGCACCTGACGATTTTTGCCTTCGGTGAGGGTCAGGGCCAGCCAAGCCGTGGGCACCGTCAACCGCTGCCGAATCGGGGGCACGCGCGGGGGCAAAGCCGGAGGTACGGCCAAAAGCTGCACTTGGGCGGGCAGGGTACGCCATCGGCTTCCCTCCAGGCGCAGATCGACGCCGGTGGCCAAGGTTTGCAAAGCGGCCGGGCTGGGAATGCCTTCCACCTGCACCCAATAGGTACGGGGATGGCCAAACCGAGGGTCGCACAGCCGGTGCTGCAAAACCCCATCCCCCGACAACAACACCAATCCCTCGCTGTCCCGATCCAACCGGCCCATGGGGTACACCCCCGGCACGTCTACCCAATCTTTGAGGGTGGGGTGACCGGTGCCTTCGTCCGTAAATTGACACAACACCCCGTAGGGCTTGTGCAGGGCGATCGTCGGTCGGACACACTCCATGGGGCAAACCCTACAGTTTGCGCAGGTAACTCAACAGGTCGGCCATTTCCTGGGGCGAAGGTTGGAACTGCGGCATGGGGGGGGTCTCGCCGCTCACCACTTGATGCACCAGTCGCTGGGGGGACAGTTTTTCGCCCACCCCCCGCAAACTCGGCCCCACTTCGCCGTCCGCCCATTGCCCGTGGCAGGCCACACAGTTCATCACAAAAATCGCCCGCCCCTTGACGGAATCCCCCGTTCGTTCCAAAACTTGGTGGGTGTAGCCGTCCGCTTTGGGCTGGAGGCTCAAAAACAGCGCGATCGCCAGCAACCCCGCAAACATCAATCCGAGCAAACTCCCTACCGGCACCAACCAGGGCGCCACGGCGGGGGGCGGCACTTGGAGACCGTGGCTGCCGGCTTCTTGAGCTATGAGTGTCGCTGTTGTGCGAGCTGTTGTACGAGCTGCTGTGCGATCGTCCACCTTGACAGTCCCTAGCGCAAAACGCTGCTAACGTCAATAGGTTTTGTTTCTCCTATACGTTACAACATATCACAATTTTCGGCGACGCTCAAACACTGTGCTAGGGCCTGCCCCCAGGCTAAGGGATGCCCCCAGGCTAGGGAATATCCCCATTCCGGGTTTTCAGATCCAATTCAAAATTTGGGGAGCGTTCCGACTCAGATCCACCAACAGGGCGATCGTGGCGACCAGGGCCCCCAGTCCCAAGGGCAACAACAGCCACAGCCGGGAGGGGGTCAACTGCAACGCCTGGGCGATCGCCTGGCTTTGGAGGGCGAGGTACCAAGACCAAACCCCCCAGCAACGCCACCGCGCTGAAGGGCGGCGGAAAATTTTGGGCCGGCCCCACCAACAACCAAGGCAAACTGCCGAAGGCGGTGAGGGTGAGCAACGTTGCCAAGGACACATCTTTCTGAAACACCCAGGCCATGCCCCGCCACAAACCGCACAGACCGACCCAGCCCAGCAGCCCGAGGGCGATCTTGAAAACCGGCGATCCTTCCGTAGCCAAAGCCTCCAATACATTCAAAGCCAAGACGATCGCCGCCCCTTCGGTCACCGCCGGGGTTTCTTGCAATTGGGACAAGGTCGCTTTGGGCGCAAACAGGACGCCGTACACCCGATCCAAAAACTTGGCGAACAGGGCAGATGGTGCCGGCGCTACGGTGTTGGCCACGGGATCGTCCATGGAATTGGCTCCGAAGGGAATGGTTTTAGGATACCCGGATTGCGGCTAGGGATTGGGCAGGGGCGTGGTGGCCAAGACCGGCTCCAACAGACTGTAAAGCCGTTCTGCCAAGCGCCGATTGCCCGCCGCCGTTAGGTGGATGGGATCGACAAACATGGCTTCGGCGGTGTTGTCAAACAAACGATGCAAGTTGCTGAACCGCAAATGCCCAAAATCTCCCTGGCGGCGGTTGAGGGCCTCGTAGCCGGCGATCGCCCGGGCTGGGTAAAGGGGGTCGAGCCGTTGCCGCATCGCCTGCTCGCTGGGGGCCAATTTCGATTTGCCGGTGATTTCCGGTTGCAACGCCACCAGGGTGGGAACGCCCCGCAACACCCGGGCGGTTTGCTTCAGGTTGCGATGGTACCGCTGCACCCGGGCGGCCAGGGCGGTTGGGGTCGCCGCAAAGCGATCGCCGGCAAACGTGGTCTCGACATGGGCGGCCGCTTGCCAGTCCCCCCGCAACCACTGCACCAAATGCCACGATTGCCACCAACTTTGAAATTGCGCCTGCAGGTGCTGCCGGTAGGCCAAACCGGGCGCAATCGAAGCTTTGGCTGGGGGGGCCGCCGCCGCCTGGGTTTCCGGCAGCCGCAAATCTTCGTAGCCGTCCAACAAAATCACGGCATCCGGGGCAAAGTCCAAGACCCGATGCACCAACAAAGCCAACTCGTTCCCCGAAGCGTACCCCGGCACGCCAGCGGGAATTACCCGATACTTGCCTTCCCGAATGCGGGGGGGCAAAGCTGCCATCGCCTCGATCTGGTCGGCGTAAAACGGCAAATACACCGGTTTGAAGCGGGTGGGTTGGGTTTTCTGGGACTGCAACCGCTCTTGCAACAAAGTCTCCAGTTGGGCCCCCACCGCCCCTTCGTTGTTGGCGGCCAAGCTGCCAAAGGCGGTCGAATTCCCCAGCACAAAAATCCGAATTTCGTCGGCCGGCTTGGTTTCCGACAAATCCGCCGCCAACCGAAACCCCTGGCGATCGATCCGCCAGCGATCGCTCCGTTGCGGCAACAATTCATACCCCAACAAGGGGTGGGCCTGCACCGCCAAGCCTTCCCCCGTCGGATCGCCCCCGTCCTGCCACCGCAACCGATAGGCTTGTTGCAAAGAAACGGTCGTTTGCCGATCGGGCTGCCGCGCGGCCAACCAGCGACCGGCGCCAAATTCCGCCAACGGCAACAGCAAAACCAGGGCGATCGCCCCATAGATCAGCCACCGCCCGAGCGATCGCCGTCGCCCATAGCCATAATAGGAATACCTACGCACAGCCCCAGATGTATCGGTCGCTCTACCGTACCACCAAAACCGGGCAGGGGGCATGGTGCACGACATAATCGCTGACGCTGCCCAGCAGGAGCCGCTCGGCTGAACCCAGCCCCCGGGAGCCGATCGCCAAAATGTCCGGGTGTTCTTGGGCGGCGATCTGGCAAAGGGTCTCCCGCACCCCTCCCCGAGCCAAACACGTCCGGGCCGTCACCGCCGCCGTGGCACAATCCCGTTGATAACGGGACAGAAGGTTGTCCGCCGCCTCGGTCAGCAATTTTCCATTTCGCGATCGGGGGTGCCCGGCACCCGTCACCCAATCCCCCCGTCGGCAGCAACATGTTTGGAAAGTAGGTGCCCGCTGCCTCCAGCACCGTTACCAGCAACACTTCGCCCCCCGTGGGCACCAAAGCGATCGCCTGCGCCACCGCCCGCGCTGCTGATTGGGAACCGTCCACCGCTACCATAATTTTCATGGTTTGCCTTCCTTCGGAAATGCTAAAGACCCGCCCGGCCGTGGGCCATCCCTAAGCCGTGTAGGCCGGAAAGTGAGCGCGATCGCGGGGCAGGTGCCGCACCAAGACCCGCTGCAAATTCAAGCGCCGTTCCAGTTCGCCGATGTAGTCTACCCCTTCCCCTTGTTTTTCCCGCGCATCCAACTCATCAAGCAAACGCAAAATGCGATCGTCCAAATCGGGCTCCCCGGCGAACAAATGCATCAGCGCCTCGCTACAATCGTCATCGGGATAAATCGGGATGTAGTAGATGTAGGGGATCGTCATGGGCCGAGATACCTCCTATAATGATGGACTGGAGGCAGAACCTTTCGCTTGCCCTCCTGTTTGAATATACTCCCCCACGGTGGCACCCTTGCCCCCCGCCAACGAAACGTAACCAAACCAACGCCACCCCAAACCGGAAATACCCAGAACCCGTCGGGAATGCCGGCCCCCCTCAGCCGCTGTTGCGGAAAAGCGATCCCCATGCTGAACCTCGATATTGACAGCACCGAATTTTCTCAGGAAGAGTACGAGCGGTACTCCCGACACATGATCCTGCCGGGCATCGGTGTGGACGGGCAAAAGCGGCTGAAGGCTGCCAAGGTTCTGTGCGTGGGCACGGGCGGCCTGGGCTCCCCCCTCTTGCTGTATTTGGCGGCCGCCGGCATCGGTCGGCTGGGGATTGTGGATTTTGATGTGGTGGATGCTTCCAACCTCCATCGCCAAGTGATTCATAGCACTTCTTGGGTGGGCAAGCCCAAGATTGAATCGGCCAAACACCGCATCCTCGAAATCAACCCCCATTGCCAGGTAGATCTCTACGAAACCCAGTTGCGCTCCGACAACGCCCTCGACATTCTGGCCCCCTACGATGTGGTGGTAGACGGTACCGACAATTTCCCGACGCGGTACTTGGTGAACGATGCCTGTGTTTTGTTGAACAAACCCAATGTTTACGGCTCGATCTTTCACTTTGAAGGGCAAGCCACGGTGTTCAACTACGAAGGTGGCCCCAACTACCGCGATCTGTATCCCGAACCGCCGCCCCCGGGCATGGTGCCTTCCTGTGCCGAGGGAGGGGTGTTTGGGGTGCTGCCCGGCGTGATTGGCGTGATTCAAGCTACGGAAACCCTGAAAATTTTGCTGGGCAAGGGTCAGACCCTCAGCGGTCGGCTGCTGGTGTACGATGCCCTCAACATGAAATTCCGGGAATTGAAGTTGCGGCCCAACCCCCAACGCCCCGTCATCGACAAATTGATCGACTACGAACAGTTTTGCGGCATTCCCCAAGCGGAAGCCCAGCGGCCGCAGCGCAAGAGGAAATTCCGGAAATGGACGTGCACCAACTCAAAGCGATTGTCGATCGCCAAGCCGAGGGCTATTTGGTGGTGGACGTGCGCAACCCCGGCGAATGGGAAATCGGTCGCATCCCCCACACGGTGCTGGTGCCCCTCCCCGACATCGAAAACGGCGACGGGGCATCCCGCATCGCTGCCATGCTGGGGGACAAAAAGTTGGTGGTGCACTGCAAAATGGGCGGGCGATCGGCCAAAGCCCTGAGCATTCTGCAACAGTCGGGGATCGTCGGTACCAACGTCAAGGGCGGGATTCTGGCTTGGAGCGAACAGATCGATCCGAAGGTGCCCAAATACTAGGGTTTCGGTTTGAGCTTCTGTAGCGTTGGTTTTCAGGAAAGGGAGCGCACGGTTTGCAAGTCGAACAACTGGTCCAAGAATACGGGGCGGGACGGCGCAACTTTCAGGCGGTCAACCTGGAAGGAGCCCGGCTCCGCGGCCTAAATTTGGTCGAAATCGATTTGAGTTCGGCCAACCTGCGCAATACCGATCTCAGCGGTTCCAATTTGAGCGGCGGACGATTTCACAAAGCCCATTTGCAGGAATCCAACCTTCGCAGCGCCCTGATCAAAAATGCGTTTTTGGGCGAAGCCGATCTAACTTCGGCCAACGTGACTTGGGCCAACCTGATGGGAACCAACCTCAGCCGGGCGATTCTGAACATCACCAATTTTAGCGGCGCCAACCTGATCGATGCGGATTTTTCCCGTTGTGAAATGGAGGGAACCAATTTGCGGGGAACCAACCTCCGGGGAACCAAATTGGTGGGCTTGCGTACCATCGCCAATGCGGATTTCAGCGATGTGAAAAATCTGGACGATGGCACCCGTGCCTATTTGCTGTCGATCGCCTCGGGACAGCACCCTTTCACCAAAAACGAAACGATCGTCACCCTCACCAAAATTCGTACCTAATTCTTCTTGATTTTATAGCTATATTCAAGTAGGTTCGGACATCGAAGGAAGAGGGAGTTTGGGGGCTTCGGCGTGAACGCTCAGTCGAACGGCGCTGCCTCCAGCTAGGGGTTTCACCCCTGCACCCCGTCCCAACCAAGCTGTTTACAGCTATAAAATTGAGACGGTTTCCCTTGACCAATAAAGCCAGTACGGGGGCTTTGCCCCTGCGACCCGACCTATTTTGTCTCATCATTATGCGAAACAACAGTAAAGCCAAAACACCTTTCGCCGCTCAGGCTGACGATCCAGGCATCTTGGCTTTACTCTTGTGTCCGGATATTTCCGGGATTTTTAGTTCCGAAAACTTGATGGAGGATTTTGCCGATGGCTGGGGGCACTAGCTGCCCATCTGGCGCCGCAGGGCTTCCAGTTCCGCATCGATCGCTTGGCCCACGCTGGGCTGGTTTGCACTGCTACGGTCGGAAGGAGGCAGGGCGGCCGCTTGGGGAGGGGCGGCAGCCGAAAGCATTTTGGCTTTGAGGGCCATCAGTTCGTCGTCCACACCGCTGCCCGACTCCAATTGCGCAAACTGAGATTCCAGGTTGTCCATGCCCAGTTCGGCCGATGCCCCCGCCTTGGCTTCCGCCATCAGCACCCGTTCTTCCATCCGCTCGAAGGTGGCGGATGCCGAATTGGTATTGACTTTGCCCAACATGTTGTTGAGGTTTTCCTGGGCTTTGGCCGATTGCAGGCGGGCCTTGAGCATTTCCTTCTTGGTCTTGGCTTCCGAAATTTTGCCTTCGAGGGTGATCAGGTTGCGCTTCAGGGTATCCACCTGACCGGTTTGGGAATCGAGGGCCGTTTTCAGAACCGCCGCCGAATCGGCGTGGGTTTTCTTGCGGGCGAGGGCTTCCCGGGCCAGGTTCTCATCGCCTTTTTGCAGCGCCAACATGGCTCGCCGTTCCCACTCGTTGGCTTGGCTTTGGGCTTGGTTGTGCTGTTGCTCTTGGCGTTTGAGGGCAGCCATGGACTGGGCCACTGCTTGCCGCAGTTGCACCAAGTCTTCCTGCATGTCGATGATGGTCTGCTCCAAAATCTTTTCCGGGTCTTCGGACGCCGTGACCAGAGCATTTAAGTTGGAGCGGGCGACCATGCCAATGCGATCCAGCAGTCCCATAGGTTTCCCTCTTCTACCGAGCGATTACTGCGATTGTAAACGAAACTTACCTTTGGTTTGCCCCAAGCGGCTACCAAACTGTTCAAAGTTTACCTCAATCCAGGGCGACGCCACCGAAATGCCTAACAACCTGTTAGGTCAATTCCTAACGGGGCCGCAGGTGACGATCGCTTTGAGTTTGCCTACAGTAAGGTCAATTGCGAGCGTTGGGGGGCTCTATGGCTACGGCTGGTCTCACGGTTACCGTTCCCAGGTCGTTTAGCGAGGGCGATCGGCAGGAATCCCGCCTTTTGTTGACCCGCTACCAAGAAAATCGTTGCCCACGGTTGCGCAACCGTTTGTTTGCCTTGAATGTGGGGCTGGTGAAGCGGGAGGTGGCCTACTGGTTGCAGCAAAACGCTGAGAGCTATGACGATTTGTTTCAGGTGGGGGCCCTGGGGTTGTTGGGGGCGATCGAACGGTTTGCCGACGAGCGGGGATGTGCTTTCAGTTCGTTTGCCACTCGCTGCATTCGCGGCGAAATCCAACACTACCTGCGGGACAAGCGCTACACGGTGCGGATTCCCCGCCGCTGGCAAGAACTCTACGAGCGGGCTCGCCACGTGGCCCGTCGCTGGCGTACGGACTACGGCCGGGAACCCAATGCCGTCGAATTGGCCGCCGCTTTGGGCATTGCTCCAGCCGAATGGGGCGAAATTGAGCTGGCCCACCGCAACCGCTTGCCGATGAGCTTGGATGCGCCCACCCACCCGGACGAACCCGGTACTTCGCTGTTGGAGGGCCTCGCCGATCGCCAAGAAGCGGCTGGCACCCAGGAAACCTGCCTGTTGGAACAGGCTTTGGCGACCCTCGAAGGACGTACCCGCGAGGTGTTGACCTATGTGTTTTTGGCGGATTGGAAACAGCGGGACGTGGCGGCCCATTACGGGGTGAGCGCGGTGACCGTCTCCCGCTACGTGAAAAAAGGGCTGGGTCAACTGCGATCGGTGTTGGCGGCTTAATGCGGGGTGCCGGCAATCGCCCAGGGAGACTCTTGGGAAGTGGTTGGGGGCTTCCGGCTACCCTGGAAAAAAACCGGGATGCAGGGTCAATGAATCAACTCGGGGTGGAACGGGCGGTACCCATTCCCATGGGGGGATGGCACGGTGTTGCGGGCAGATGTGTACCGACCGATGGAGGGGGGGCCTTACCCGGTCTTGCTGATGCGGTTGCCCTACGGCCGGGCGATCGCCTCGACGGTGACTTACCAACATCCTTCTTGGTATGCGCGGCAGGGCTACATCGTGGTGATTCAGGATGTGCGCGGGTGCGGGGCGTCGGAGGGCACTTTTTACCCGTTTCGGCACGAGGTGGCGGACGGCTACGATACGGTGCGCTGGTGTGCCCAGGAATTGGCGGGGAGCAACGGGGCGGTGGGCATGTATGGGTTTTCCTATCAGGGGGTGACCCAACTGCAGGCGGCGATCGCCCAGCCGCCGGGTTTGGTGACAATCTGTCCGGCCATGGCTTCGGCGGATTTGACGGAGGGATGGTTGCATTGGGGCGGCGCCCTCTGTTGGGAATTTGCGCTGACTTGGGGGCTCCAACTCACCCAAAACCAAGCCCAGTTCCGTCGCTTGGAGCCTTTGGCCACCCAATTGGTCGCCGCCCAGCAAGAGATTCACCGTTGGCTGGCGTTTCGGCCCCTATCCCAAATGCCGCCGTTGCGGGGGGTAACCCAAGGCGAGTTCTTTTTCGATTGGCTAACCCACGCCCCCGATAGCCCCTATTGGCAAGAATTGAGCCCCCTCACCCATTTCGATCGCTTTGATCTGCCGGCGTTGCACATTGCCGGTTGGAGCGATTTGTTTGTGGCCGGAACCTTGGCCACCTATGAACGGGCCCGCGCCGTGACCGCCCAACCCCAACACCTGATCGCCGGCCCGTGGCAACACATGCCGTGGCAACGGCGGGTGGGAGAACTGGACTGCGGCCCCGCCGCGGTATCGTCGGTCGATGCCTGGCAAGTGGCGTGGTTCGATCGCTGGCTCAAGGGGGTAGATACGGGGATCGTGCCCCTCACCCGTTGGTTTGTCATGGGGAAAAATGCCTGGCGGGAAAGCGATCGCCCCTGGTCGGAACCGCCGGCCCAAACCTGGTACCTGGCCGGGGAAACCTTGAGCGCCACCCCACCCCCCCACCCCACTCCCCGGATGTACGTCAGCGATCCGCGGAACCCCGTTCGGAGCACCGCCTATGGCCCCTACAACCAAAGTGCCGTCGATGGGCGCTGGGACGTGTTGCGCTATGCCAGCGTGCCCCTGCCCGAACCCCTCATGTTGCAGGGGAGTCCCCATCTGGAATGGCTGGCGGAGACCACCGCCCCGCAAACCGATTGGGTGGTGAAACTGATGGTGGATTTTGGGGATGGCGCGAGATTTTAATTGCCATGGGGGTATGGCGGGGGGATACCTTACCCGATACCCTCCAGACCTATGCCGTCACCCTGCGGCCCACCGCCTGGGAAATTCCGGCCGGAGCCCAACTCGTGCTGGCGATCGCCAGTGCCGCCTTTCCGGCGATCGCCCCTAACCCCCATGGGGAAGTGGCCGTCCATCAAGCCCGGGTCTCCGACGGCCTCGAAGCCACCCACACCGTCCACAGCGGTCAATTGCGCTTGCCCCAGGTTGCCCAAACCGAAGATCGCCCCTAGCGCAAAGGCTCGTCCCGATACCACCAAGAAAGGATCTGCACCCAATTCCAGCCCATTTTGGCCATTTGATGGGTCATTTCTTGGTCGAGGTGCTGACCATCGGACACCGGCATGTAGCCGCCCCCCCAGCTAATCCAGTTTCGGGGGAGCCGTGCCCGGTAATAACCCTTAAACCCTTGCCGGAGCAGGTAGCCCGAGGTCCCTGTCACCGCTTCGTCGCTGCGGGCATGGATCACCGGTCGGGTCTGGGAAGTTTTGGGATCGAAGCGATAAAAACCGCTGTAAACCTGGTCGCGGGTGTCGCTCACCAAATCGTAGGGAGCTTCGCCCCATTTTTGTTGCCGCTGGGTGTTCACCGCATAGGTACGGGCCGCCACCGCTTGGGCCTTGAGGGCATCCAGGTGCCAACTGGCCGGCATTTCGCTCGGCACCACGCTGCGGAGGTATTCTTCCAAAGGCACCACATTGATGGCGATCGCCCGGTTGCGCCAGGCACGGATTTCAATTTCGTTGGGGTAAAGGTTGTCGCCGACTTGGATCAAACCGTTGTTTTCCACCTGAATCCGGCTCACCTGGTTGGTGTTGGCCGTCGCGGGAATCCGGTGCCAGCGTCCCGGTTCCAACCGGAGCGGCCCTTGACCCGCCACCTGCAACACCGCCGGCTGGGTCACCGCCACGGGAATTTCGCGGGTCGAGGTTTCCCGCACCAAAACCCGCAAAATCGTGGCCCAGGCCGCCGAGCCGCCCCAGCACCACAACGCTAGGGACAACAGGAAGAACTTGCCCCGGGAAAACTTCTGGCGCTGCCAAGACGCGCTTTTCTCCTTCACACCCGTCACGTCAATACTCATGCCGAAACTCTCACGTGCGACAGAACTATACAACTTGGGAAGCGATTCGACACCATTGGTCTTTGGATTTCGCCAAATTCGCCCAATGCCTCACGCTCACCCCCTCGCAACCCAGACATCAACCAGACATAAAGATGCTTTAGGTATTGGCGCCGCCAGGGCGAGCTAAACGGTAAGAGAGGCTGCCACCCGAAAGATGTTCCGCGATTTGCGGTTTAAGGACAGGCAATTTTCCCGGATTATAGCGGCAAAGCGGGTCAAAATCGAACGCCCTTTGGCGTAGACGTACCTCCCCGGTTGCCAAAACCTTGGCGAATGCTGAAGGAAGTCCCCCAGGGGTGCAAAGCTTTGGCGAGGGCGTTAAGATGGCGGGTAGGGAAGGAGGGGCGATGGTTGCGGAGAGGTTCGCCTTTTCGAGGAAAGTCCGGGCTTCCACGAAGGCAAGGCTGCTGGATAACGTCCAGTGCGAGCGATCGCGAGGAAAGTGCCACAGAAACATACCGCCGACGGATGTTCCAAGCTGGTCTTGGGCATTGCGGGCAAGGGTGCAATGGTGCGGTAAGAGCGCACCGGCCGTATCGAGAGGTACGGGCCTGGTAAACCCCAGTCGGAAGCAAGGCGAAGCAACGACCCGGTGCCTTCAACGGGAAAATTGCATACCCCTTTGGGGTTGGTGCCGCTTGAGGTGTTCGGCAACGAACGTCCCAGACAGATAACCATCCCGATGGTGCCTACGGGTGCGATCGGAACAGAACCCGGCTTACGGCCTGCTTCCCCTTTTGATTTTTCTGCTTTTAACCCAACCCGAAAAATTGTGGGTACATCCCCGACACTGAAAAAACTGTTGTTTTGCCCTCCCCGAGAGTGGTTTGGGCGTCTGGTTCTCGGCGGCACTTTTGTGTGTTTGGTGGTGGTGGTGGGGGGCCGTTTTTTCTGGGAGCCACGGCTGCGGGTCGGTGTCCCGGTGCCCTTTGATGTGCGGGCTCCCCAAGATGCCGAGGCGATCGATCGGGCGAAAACGGCGCAGCAACGGGAAGAGGCGCGCAACCAGGCCCCCCCGGTATTTACGGTGGAGCCGGCGGCGATCGCCCGTTCCCAGGAAGCCTTGGCCGGATTGTTGCCGGGGTTGGAGCGGTTGCGGGCCAAGGCGGGGGCTTTTCCCTACGCAAACCCAAGCCTTTTGTCTTTGGCCAGCCAGCAGTTTTTGCGCGGGTGTCCGGAGGAGGTGTGGCAAGCCCTGCAGGGACAGGCCGTGGGTCGGCCCCGCCAAGCTTGGTCGGCCTCGTCTCCCCTGGCGGCCCGGGCGGGCGCAGAGTTGGCAGCGCTCTACCAACAAAATCCCACGGCCTATCGGTCGTTGGCCGCTGCTTTGCCCCAGGTTCGCCTGCGGTATCGGCGGGCGATCGCCGCGTTGTCGCAAGAGCTGGAGGCGCCGCCGCGGGAAGTTTTTGATTTGACGGAAGCCGAGTGGCAACTCGATCGCCAAGTGGTGCCCCTGGTTTTGGCCGACATTGTGCAGGGGGGAGTGGTGGCAGGGTTGCCGGCCGCGTCGTTGGGGGAGCGGGTAGATGCCCACCGGCTGGTGCCCTTGGCTTTGCCCCGACGGCAGGTATTGCGGTACATGATTCAACACGCGGTGTCCCCCAGCCTGCGGTTGGATTGGGGGGCGACGGAGCGGCGGCGGTTGCAGGCGGCCGAAGGCGTGGCGGTGACGGTATCGGTGCGGGCGGGCGAGGTGCTGGTGCGATCGGGGCAGACCCTCACCCAAGCCCAGTTTGATTTGTTGGATGCCCTCGGGTTGACCCAGCGTCAACCCAACTGGCCGGGAATTGCTTTGGCTGCTGGGGCGGTGGGGCTGGCCATGGCGGGATTTGCGCGGGGCGCCCGCAATCTGTGCCAAACCGGTGACGTGATGGCGGTGGGTTTAACCGTGACGGCGGTGGCGATCGCCTCGGTGGGGATCCGGCTGCAGATTGGCTTGGCGTTGGTGCCGTTGGCGGTGTGCGGCACGGTGTTGGGCAGTTTTTACGGCCGGCGGACGGCTTGGCTGGGCACGGGGTTGCTGACGGTTTTGATGGCGATCGCCCTGGAATGGACGTGGATCGGGTATGTGCCGCTGGCGGCGGGGGCCTGGTTGGCGGCGATCGCCTGCGATCGGCCCAGCAGCCGCACCCAATTGGCGGTCATTGGCTTGGCGGTGGCTGTGGTGCAAGCGGGGGGCTTTGTTTTGCTGACCCTGCTGTTTGGCGGGCTGCCCATGCCCGAACTGTTGGCTTTGGCTTGGCAATATGCCTTGGGCGGTGTGCTGTCTTCGAGCGTAGCGCTGGCGGTGCTGCCCTATTTGGAACACGTGGCTTATGCCATTACCCCCATCCGGTTGGCGGAATTGGCCAACCTCGATCGCCCCTTGCTGCGGCGCTTGGCGACGGAGGCCCCCGGCACGTTTCAACACACGCTGTTTGTGGCCAACCTGGCGGAGGCGGCGGCCCGGGAGTTGGGGGCCGATACGGCTTTGGTGCGGACGGGGACGCTCTACCACGACATTGGCAAAACCCTCCAGCCGGAATACTTCATCGAGAACCAGATGGGGCAACCCAATCCCCACGATGCCCTCGCCGATCCGTGGCGCAGCGCCCAAATCATCAAAGAGCACGTCACCGGTGGTCTGCGGCTCGCCCAGCGCCACGGTCTGCCGGAACTTTTGCAGACGTTTATCCCGGAACACCAGGGCACCATCGTCATCTCGTACTTTTGGCATAAGGCCCAACAGCTTGACCCGGCCGCCCAGATTGAGGATTTTCGCTACGACGGGCCCGCTCCCCAATCCCGGGAAACCGGCATTGTCATGCTGGCGGATGCCTGCGAAGCGGCGTTGCGTTCTTTGGGGGCCGAGGTGACCATGGAAGAGGCCCGGGAGACCCTCTGGCGGATTTTTCAGGCCCGGTGGCAAGATGGCCAACTCAACGATGCCGGGCTCAATGTGGCGGATCTGGAACGGATTGCCCAGGTGTTTATCCGGGTATGGCAGGAGCGCAACCACGGTCGCATCAAGTATCCGCCCCTGTCCCAGAAGTTGGATCCGACGGGTTCGGCGCTGCCCAATCCGTTGCCGCGATCGCCGTCGTCGCTGTCCCTTTGAGGGGGGAACGGGGCCAATAACGCAGCAGGATAATTTTGCCGATGCCGGCCAAGGGCGGTGCCAACAGGGCACCGGCCACCCCCAGCAATTCCGCCCCGACCAGGATCGACATCAACAACTCGAAAGGGTCGAGGTTGAGGTAGGGGCCCACCAACCACGGTTGCAGCACCCAGGCTTCGATTTGTTGCAGCCCAAAGGAAACCCCAACCACCGCGACAATGGTGAGGGTTCCCCCGTTCCACGCCACCAACACCATCGGAATCAAACCCAACACCGGCCCCACAAACGGAATCAAATTGGAAACGGCCGCCAGCAGTCCCAAGGCGCCGGCAAACGAGACTTTGAGCAGCACCAACGCCAAATAGGTACAAAACCCCAGGAGGGCCGAGGTCCCCAGTTTGCCCAGCACATAGGCGCCCAAACACCGGCAAATCGGGGGCAACAATCCCCGAATTTCGGTCTGCCACGCCGGCGGCAACGCCCCCAACCCCCGGTTCAACAAGTCGTCGGAATGCACGACAAAATACCAGGTCAGCAACAGGCTGAGGAGCGTCAACCCGATCCCGTTCAACAGTTGAAACGTCAGGGTCACGGTTTGCCCCGCCAATTCCCGGGTTTGCCCTGCCAATTCTCGGCCCACGCTTTGCAGTTGATCCCAGATTTCCCGCGATTGCACAAAATCGTTGATTTCTTGAGGCGTTAATCCGAAAAAGTTGCGATCCGGCACCTGAATTTGCCGCAACAAATCCGGTAGTTTGACCAAAAATTGCCCCCATCTCGGCCACCAGACGGGGGGGCCGGAGCCAAAGTCAGCCCCAGCAACAGCAACAACCCAAAATAGATGATGCCCACCGCCCAACTGCGGGAAATTTTCCAGCGCTGCATTTCCCGCACCAACGGGGAAATGGCTCCGGCCAGAAACAGGGCGATCGCCACCAATTGCAAGGTTTGCTGCAGTTTCCAAGCCAAAAATAGGCCCAGTAGCCCCAAACCGGCCCGACGCACGTAGCGCCAAAATTTGGCTTCGGTCATGGCGATCGCCGGGGTTGGGCCAACAATCGGGCCGCCAGAATGCCCCCCAAAAAGCCGAAGAGGTGCCCCTCCCACGAAAATGTGGCCCTGGGTGGGCAACACCCCCCAAATCAAACCGCCGTAGACGATCCCCGTGATCAAAGCCACCGCCACGGCGATCGCACTGCGCTCGAAATACCCCCGAAACAACAGGTACCCAAAATAACCGAACACCACGCCGCTGGCGCCAATGTGCAACGCCGGTCGCCCAAACACCCACGTGCCCAAACCGCTGCTGAGGGCGCGATCGCCGAGACCCAGACAAAATCCGCCCCGTTCCCGCGCCGACACCAGCCAACCCATCACCAAAAACGGCACCGTGTTGGCCAGCAGGTGTGCAAACCCTCCGTGCAAAAACGGCGCAAACAAAACCCCCCGCAACCCGATCGCCGTGCGGGGCAAAATGCCGTACAAATCCAAAGAATGACGGAATATCGCCCAATCCAGGATTTCGACAGCCCAAAGCACCGCCACACTGCCCAACAACAGTTGACCTTGGGCCTGGATTTCCGCCAAGATGCCTGCTCCGGGAGGGCGGCGCGGAGATAGAGATTCAGACGGTTTCACGGGGGCCTCCTTTGCCTGGGATCGTATTCCGTTACCATGCTTTTAGTCTATTGGAGGCTCGATGCTAAACCTCCTCAAAATTGCCGGGCAGATGGCGGCCCTGTCGGCCCAATTGCAACAGGAAGCGACGGAACTCACCGTCAAATTGGACTGGGCGGAAAAACTTTGGCACGACGCCGCCAAACAGCAAGCCAAGCTGACCGCATCGCGGGAACAATGGGGCGATCGCCTAGCTTTTGCCTGCGCCGAACCGTTGGAGCCCCTGGCCACTCAAGTGCCTTTGCCGGTGGCCCCGGATGTGCATACCGTGTTGGCCACCGACGGTTCCCAGATTGCCCCCAGCCACCACGAAATAGCCTTTTGCTATTTGATCAATGTGGGGCGGGTGGCCCTCCACTACGGCAGCGGTGTGTATCCCCTCCTCGATAGCCAGCCGGAATTGTTTTACAAAAACGAAGATTGGCAAACCGCCCGCCGATGGAACATTCCCCTCGAAGAATGGCTATCAACCAAGCGCACCGTGGCCGAGGCGATCGCCCTGGCGGATTTGGCGGAGACCGTGCGCACCCGCCGCCCCCACGAACCGATGGTGGCCTTCAGCGATGGCTCGCTGCTGTTGTGGCCCCTCGAAGCCTGGCCCGCCGAACCCCGGGCCCAAATGTTGCAAGACCTCACCGCTGCCTGGGCCCGTTTGCAGCAAGCCCGCGTCCCGGTGGTGGGGTATACCAGCGCCCCCCGGGCCATTGAGTCCACCAACTTTTTGCGGTTGCAGGCCTGTCCCTTTCCTGCCCCCGATTGCCGCCAACACTGCGGCGATCGCCGCACCCTGCCCTGCAGCACCCTCCAACCCCTGCGGGATGCTACCCTCGGCCACCGGTTGTTGCCCCCCCACCACGCCGGCCCCCTCTGGCAAAGCCACAGCGCGATCGCCCAACGCTATCCCGACCCCATCTGTTTTCGCTACCTGCACCTGGGGGTGGAGGTGATCCGCCTGGAAATGCCCCACTGGGTCGCCGCCGATCCCGTCTGCCATGGTTGGGTGCTGGCCCTGACGGCCGCCCAAACCCACAAAGGGATGGGGTATCCCGTCGCCCTGGCCGAAGCCCACAACCAAGCCGTGGTCACCGCCGGCGATCGCCACCGTTTTTTTGCCCTCCTCGACCAAGAAATGCAACGGGCTGGCCTCCATCCCGCCACCTCCCGCAAAGAAGCCCGCAAACGCCACAGCATTGCTTGAAAAAGACTTGCCAAAACGGAAAATCCTGCTAAAGTAAGAAACGCTTACGGGGCTATAGCACAGTTGGTAGCGCGTCTCAATGGCATTGAGAAGGTCAGGGGTTCGAATCCCCTTAGCTCCATAAAATTAAATCCGTAAAATCCGTAAGTATAGCTGCAAACAACTTGGTTGGAACGGGTTGGTTGGGACGGGCTTCAGGGGCGAAACCCTCAAGCCTTCTTTTGCTCCGATTTCCAAACCTACCCGAACATATAGCTGTTTTGCATGGCGACGAGACAAGACAGATCGGGTCGCAGGGGCGAAGCCCCCGTATTGGTTCTATTGGACTTTCGTTGGGCAAGAAAAAACTGTATCAATTTAATTAAAATGACTATAAATCCATAAAATGGAAAATTCACAAACTGGGAAATCCACAAACATAGTGGGATCAACCAATTTGACGGCAATCCTAGGGCCGCAGACCATAAAACTCCGCGACCTGGGCGATCGCCTCTTGAACGGGGGTTTCCCAATCGTCGCGCCGGGGTTGCCGCAGCAAGCGCAACGTGCGGTACCAGGGGGAATCGGGGCGATCGACCCCCCAGCGCCAATCGGCGGCATAGGGCAACAGCACCCAGGTGGGTTTGGCCAACGCCCCGGCCAAATGGGCGGCGGCGGTATCGACGGCGATCAAACCATCCAGTTGCTGGAGGTAGGCGGCGGTGTCGCGAAAATTGTGACAATGGGCGGTCAAATCGGGGAGGGGGGAGGTGCCGCCCATTTGCAGGCTGTAGAACTGGATTTGGGGCAGGGCGGCCACCAGGGGGGCCAACCGTTCCCAGCCGCAGGATTTTTCTTGGGCGAAGGCGGTGACGTTGTGGGCGCCGCTTTGCCAGACCAGACCGAGGCGGATGGGGGCCGGGGGCAAAGGATGGGCGGCGATCGCCCCCGACCCTACCCGCAAATAGGGCACATCGGCCGGCAGGGTATTCAGGTTGGTTTGGAGCAAACGGGGCAAACTCAGCAGGGGGATGTGGGCAGCCACGGCGGGCAGGGAGGCCGGCTCGGACAGAACGGTAACCCCCATGTCCGCCAAACTGTCTTGGAGCAAAGACTGCAACGGGGGACGGCACACCAAGTACAGTTCGCGGCACCGCGATCGCACCCGCGGCACAAACCGCACAAATTGCAGCACATCGCCAAAACCCTGTTCCCCCCACACCGCCAAGCGATCGACCGGTTCCCCTTGCCACAGAGGGGCAGGCAGGGTTGACATCCCGGGCAACTGCCAACGCCACTCGTAGGCTTCCCACCCCTCTTGGTAACGCCCCGCCGCCAACAACGTGCAGGCCAAATGAAAGTGGGCCTTGGCCAACAACGGGCCGGTGTTGGGTTGGTGGGTGGCCAGGTCAATGCCCCGCCGAAAGGCGGCGATCGCCGCTTCCAGGTCTTTTTGTTCTTGGTGCACACACCCCAAATTCAACTGCGCTTCGAGGTGGTGGGGGTCAAGGGTCAACGCCCGGTCAAAAGCTGCTTTCGCCTCCTCGATGCGTTGTTGTTGCCCCAGGGCCGAACCCAGCAAACTCCAGGCGGCGGCCGTGGGCGCCAAGGCGATCGCTTCGTGGGCATGGGTTGCGGCCGCCGTGGGCTCCGTCCGACTCAGGTAGAAACTGGCTAAATGGCGGTGCAGCACCTCGCTGTGGGGAAATTGGCTCAGGGCTCGTTCATAAAGATCGAGGGCGGCTTGGGGGTACCCCATCTCCAGCAACATCCCCCCCCAAATTGCCAGCGGTTTCGGGGGATGGAGTCCGCCGCCAAGCATCCCGGTAGAGGCGATCGCCCCCCACCGGTTCCCGGTTTTCTGCAACGCCAGTCCCCAGTTGAACCGCAGGTACGCCGTGTTGGGGTCGAGTTGAACCGCCGCTCGCCAACGGGCAAAGGCCCCGGCTTTATCTCCCTGCCGCCAAACCTGCTGGGCTTGCCCATCCAACCGTTGGGCCAAGTAGGGGAGCAGGCTGGCCCGCACCGTGGCGATCGCCCCCGCCCAATCCCCCCGGCGTGGGTTGGCGGCACAGTATGGCCGTGGGGTACCAAGGGCTGTCGGCGCGATCGAGCAACCACCGCCAATCGGCGGCAAAGGGCAGCAAAATCCACACCGGTTTGCCCAGGGCCCCCGCCACATGGGCGATCGCCGTATCCACCGTGACCACCGCATCCAATTGCTGCACCAGGGCGGCGGTGGCCGCAAAATCCGTCAGCAGGGGGGCCAAATCCACCCATTCGGCGGGGACATCCCCTTCCTTTTGCAGGGAGTAGCCTTGCACACCGGGGAGTTGGGCCAAGGGCTGCAGCATGGCCCAGGACACCGATTTCAAACGCTGTTGACGTTGGGCATAGGGTTCGGCCCGCCACCCGCTGGTGGCCACCAACCCCAACCGCAACGGGGCCCCACCGGGGGACAATTGGGGGGGCAGTTGGGGTTCCGCGGTCGGGTGCAGGTAGGGGATTTCTCCTTTGACCCCAAACCACCGGGGCAAATCGAGCAACGAAACCCAAAAATCATGGGGGGGCAGGGGCTCCCCTTCGCCGATGGTCAACACTCCGGGGAAGGTCAAGGCAAACAGCCGCCGCAGCGGCTCCGGGCACCGCAAAATTCGGGGGCCATCCGTCGGCAGGTGCCGGACATAGCGGACAAACTGCAAACTGTCGCCAAAGCCTTGCTCGCAAACCACCAGCAGGGTGCGACCCGCCAAGGGTTGCCCGTCCCAGGGGGGGGCGGTGTAGGGGCAGCCCCGGGCCACCCAGCGAGCGGCGAAACCTGCCCAGCCCGGTTCCCAATGACCCAAGGTTAAGTGGGCGATCGCCGGCCCAATTGCGCTTCGGCATTCGGGGCTTGGGCCAACACCCGTTCAAACCAAGTCAAAGCGGCTTGGGGTTGGTTCATGGCCAGCGCCAAGTTCCCCCGGTTCAACCAAACCGCCGGGCGATCGCCCCCTTTGTCCCAAGCCGCCTGGGCCTCCTCCAAGCGTTCCTGCAGGTAGCAAAGATTGCCCAGACTCAGCCAGCCATCCGCCGGATCGGTGGCCAAGGCGATCGCCCGTTGCAGGGAGGTTTCGGCCGCGGCAAAATCGCCCCCAGACATTTGAGCAATCCCCAAACCCAACCACGCCGGAGCCAAGTTGGGATTCACGGTCAGGGCTTGGTGGTAATGGGTGATCGCCCCCGGCCAGTCCTCCCGCTGGGCCCGCAATAGCCCCAGGTTGTACCAAACCGCCGCCGTTGGGGCCGTCTCCAAACCCCGGGTCAAGGCTTCCTCGGCCAAAGCCCAATCCCCCACCTGGAGATGGCGTTCCGCCAGGGTCAACCATTCCGACATGGGCTACTGCCGGCTCAGGCGGAGGTAACGGGAAGGCTGGGAGTAGCCCCCACCGGCCAACCGCTGTTGGAACACCGCCAACAACGTATCCATATCCACCACCGATTGCCCGTAGGCACCGTAGGCATCCCCCCGCCACCGGGGAAAACTGGCCCATTCCGGGGCCAACTTGGCGATCGCCGTTTCGATGCGGCCCGCTTCCACATCTGCGAGGGCCCCCGCCGCCGAATCAACTCGATCGCCGCCCGGTCTTGCCACTCCGGCCGGAAATCGCTGGCCCCGATCGCCGCCGCCACGTTGTCCCAGGTGGTTTCCAAAAATTGATAGGCTCCCGCCGCCGAAGAACACAGCCGACCGCTGCAATGCACCGCCCGTGGATGATCCTGCAGGCTGGCAAACCGTCGCCCCGTAAACGCAATCTGGTACCCGTCCCCCGCATCGGTGCCTTCGGCGTAACGAATCACCTGCAAAAACGCCTGCAGGTTCCGCGAAGATGGCGGAAAAGCGATCGGGGTGTAGACGGTGGCCGCAGCGGTGGCCCGGGAGGCTGAACGCCGGGCCGGTGACGCCGGTCGCACCGGCGGGGGCGGTGGCAACGGGTTCTTGGCGCACAGATCGTTCAAGTTAATGTATTGCCCCGAACTCAACTGCATAAAACACCCCTGGGCGATCGCCCGCCGCCCTGCGCTCCCCAAGCCAAACCCAGGGCGATCGCGCCTCCCCACACACGAATCCAAGATTTCATCGGACTGTTTGCGTTCCACGTTCGCGCTTAGTGTAACCCCCGCCTGCGACCAAGCCTACGGCCGTTTCGCCCAAACCCAAGGCCAATCACGGCAACTTTTCGTTACAGGCGCTCGCAACACACCACATGGCGCTGCCCTTGGCTGAGGGGGGTGACAAATTCCTGCACCCCAACAATGCGGGCCCCCAGGCGATCGCCCGCCCGTTGCAAGTCCGCCGCCTCGGTGGCCGACCAGCGACCCCGGTACAACAACACCCGCCCCCCCGCCCCCAACAACGGCAAAGCGTAGGCCAGGGCCGTCGCCGGCTGGGTCACCGCCCGGATCAGCACCAAGTTGGCCGGTGTGGGCGGTCGAAAGGTTTCCACCCGGCTCCAGACCCCTTCGGCATTGGTCAACGCCAGGGCGGCGATCGCCTCCCGCACAAACGCAATTTTTTTACGGGTGCCGTCCAGCAACGTCACATGCCAGTGGGGAAAGGCGATCGCCGCCGGCAGCCCCGGAAAACCCGCCCCTGTCCCGACATCAATCACCGGCCCCAAGGACTCTGCAAACGCCGCCAACGGAAACAACGAGTCCCAGAGGTGTTTTCCCAGAACTCCGCCGGCGCCGTCAACCGGGTTAAATTTTGCTGGGCATTTCCTGCTAGCACCAATTGATAGAGGCGATCGCAGCGTTCCAGCGCCGACGGAGAGAGCGCAAAAGGCAGCGCCGTCGCCAACCAATCTTTCACGAAAACCGTGCCAAAATTCCAACGTTTCGTTATACTAGCAAAGCCCTAGCCCAACCCTTGGAGAGGTGGCAGAGTGGTCGAATGCGCCTGACTCGAAATCAGGTATGGTGCAAGCCATCGGGGGTTCGAATCCCCCCTCTCCGTAGTCCCCCACCCTATGCCGGAACCCCAATTAACTTTGCACTTTGACGGCGGCGCCATCACCCTCAAGCTGGTGGCCGGAGCCGCCCGCGAACTGGAAACCCGCCTCAACGACCTGGCCAGCCAGTGGCAACCGGGGCCCCGGCGATCGCTCCCGGTCTTCGAGTACCGCTACACCGGCGAAGTATTTTTGGAACTGTTTTGCAACCCCAACCTGTGGCCCTCGCCGTTTGCCGCGAAAGTGCTGCTGGCGGTGCGGGACGATCGCCTGCGGCTGAGCCAAGAACTGATGTTGCCCCAA
Source organism: Oscillatoriales cyanobacterium SM2_1_8 (assembly GCA_012031195.1). GTDB lineage: Bacteria > Cyanobacteriota > Cyanobacteriia > Pseudanabaenales > Pseudanabaenaceae > UBA8156. The sequence continues at coordinate 1,107 of JAAUUG010000010.1, read as the reverse complement.
CTGCTGACAGACTTGGAAGTGTATTTGCAGAGCGTGTTGCCTTGAACCTATCCTCAAAGGGTTCGTTGCGGGAACCCTGGCCCAGCCTTGTGTTGTACCACCTGTTCAAGTGGTCGGTGGTGAGTCCCCTGTTGCACGGGGGATTCCGTGGGCGCATTTACGGAGCCGAGCGGGTGCCCGCCACGGGGCCGTTGGTGGTGGTTAGCAACCATGCCAGCGACTTCGATCCGCCGATTGTGGCCAATTGCGTGGGGCGCCCGGTGGCGTTTATGGCCAAAGAAGAACTGTTTCGGGTGCCGGGGTTGCGGGAAGCCATTCGGTTGTATGGGGCCTATCCGGTGAAGCGGGGGGCCGGCGATCGCGCGGCCCTCAAGGCGTCGTTGCAGGTGTTGCAGGAGGGCTGGGCCTGCGGCGTGTTTCTGGACGGCACGCGATCGCCCGACGGACGGGTGGTGGCCCCCAAATTGGGGGCGGCCCTGATCGCCGCCAAAGCCCAAGTGCCGCTGTTGCCGGTGTGTTTGTGGGGCACCCATGCCATTTTGCCGAAGGGGGCGGTGTGGCCCCGCTGGTTGAGTCCGGTGACCGTGCGGATTGGGGAGCTTTTGCCGCCGCCCCCCTCCACCGATCGCCCGGTGCTGGAGGCGGTTTCCCAGCGGTGCGCCGAAATTCTCAATCAACTCCATGATTTGGGGCGATGACGACCGCCGATCGCCTGCACCAGTGCCGTGGAAGCCGCCCAAAAATTGGGCGCGACGGCCGTCGAAGCCTTTGGGTTTGCCTCGACGATCGCCACGGTGGATTTTGCTGGCAACCGCCGGCAGCAAATGGCGCACACCCGCCGGCAGGGCCTGACGGGCATGTCGATCGGTCTCGACGGGTGCAGGCGGCTCGTACGGCGGAGGCCAAGCGGCCCAGAGGACGACTGCGCCGCAGAGCACGACGCTCGCGACGAGGACGGGCTTGCGATCCGGGCCGAGCATCGTCGACCTCAGAAGGTGACGGCGTGAGTGGTCGTCGTGGTCGACCCATCGCCGTTCGTCATCACCGCTTCGACGATGTCCCCCGGCTCCAGGATCTTTCGGAAAGACGGGACTGAAGTCCTGGTCG
>JAAUUG010000235.1 GCA_012031195.1 Oscillatoriales cyanobacterium SM2_1_8 | reverse complement strand
GGCCGCACTGTTGAGCACCACCTGCAGCACCACCACCGCCAAGACAGCGCCCACAGCATCGATCAACACCCCTTCCCCTTCGAGGACGAGCGCCACCCGCCGTTCGAGCTTGAGGTTTTTCACCAGGGGATTGATCACGGTGGGCCCGGTCACCACCACCAAAGAGGCATACAGAAAAGCGATCGGCCAAGGGAATTCCGCCAAAAAGTGGGCGGCGATGCCCCCCCCAGCAAAGTGACCAGGGCGCCCACGGTCACCAAATTGCGGAGGCTGGCCGAAACCTTGCCCAGTTCTTGCAACGGGAGGTTGAGGCCCCCTTCAAACAAAATCAGCGCCACCGAGAGGGAAACAATGGACTCCAAACCAATATCCAATTGTTGGGGGTGAATCCACCCCAAGCCGTTGTTCCCCAGGGCTACCCCGAAAAGCAGCAGAAAAACAATGCTGGGCTGCCGTAGCCAGCCTGCCAACACCTGGGCCGTCACGCCGGCCACCACGGCATAGACCACGACTTGGGTTAGGGCCGCCGATTCGTTCACAACAACTTCCTTCCTCCTGAGCAAGTATACCGTACCGCTCGGAGTCCCCCCTTCCAGCCCGCCCCCAGGAACCGGAGAGCAGGGAAAACCAAGACCAGGAGGCTTTTGGGGGGTGGCGAACGGCCCGGCGCTTTGGATCCAGAAGGGGAATTAGGGATATAGTCATTTCAAATGTGTTTGCGACAATCTTGCCCTCACCCCCAGCCCTTCTCCCAGTGAGGGAGAGGGGATTAAAGGCAATCAAAACAATCGTAGTCGCGCTATTTTTAATTAAATTGACTATATATGGCTGTTTTGCATAGCGACGAGACAAAACAAGTCGGGTCGCAGGGGCGAAGCCCCCGTAAAAGAAAAGGGGGTTTGGGGGCGAAGCCCCCAGCCAGGGATTTCACCCCTGCACCCCTTCCTAACCAAGCTATTTACAGCTATAAGTCAACACGGCATCGTTGTCGGCTGGGGGGCGATCGCTAAAGTTTTCAAAATAGGCGCGGGCGGCGGGCGGAAATTGCGGAAACGAAAATTGGGCATCGCCGGCGGCAATGTCGGCCCAAAAATACCGCAGATGGGGCACCAATTCTTCGGCGACGGGGTGGGGCAGGCAGAGGGGGGCTTGGGTCAGCAACCGCAACAAGAAACCGTGGGCGCGATCGCCCATCCAGGTGCGGGAATAATCCAGCAAATCGGGGCAGGTGGGTACTGCGGTCACCCGTTCGGAGCGGATCGCCAGGGTAAACCCATCCCCTGTCCGGTCGAGGGTGAGCAGGCGGTAGGGATGGGGATAGCTCACCAGGGAGCCGGTGGTGATGTCGTACAAATCGTGGCGATCGCTGTAGGCAATGTCTTGGACGTGCAGGTGGCCGGTAAACACCAGTTTCACGCCGCCTTCGTGCAACACCTGGCAGAGGGCTTCGGCATTGCCCAGCATGTACCGGCGGCCAATGGGGTTGGTGCTTTGACCCGGCAAATGCTCCACCACGTTGTGATGGACGGTGACCAACGGCAAAACCCCTTCGCGGCGGAGTTGGGCCAGGGTTTGGGCCAACCATGCCAGTTGTTCGGCATCCACCCAGCCAATTTGTTGAAGGTCGCCATTTTTGTCCACAAATTGGTTGGAATTGAGACCAATCAACGCCAAATCTGGGGACAAGGGTTGGCAGTAATGCAAGCGATCGCCTGCGGGGTAGCCAAAATCTCGGTAAAACCCGGCAAAGGTTTTCAGGGTTTCGGGGGTCGGCACGTCGTGGTTGCCGGGAATGACGTACACCGGATAGGGCAACTGCGCCAGACGTGCGGCCAACCAGCGATGGTTTTCGGCTTCCCCGTGCTGGGTGAGGTCGCCGGGCAACAACAAAAAGTCGAGGGGCAGGGTCGCCAACCGGGCCAACACCACCTCCAACGCCGGAATGCTGAATTCCACCAAATGAAACCGGTGAGGGCTGTCCCAAACGGTGTGGGGCAACGCAATGTGCAAATCGGAGGCGATCGCAAAGGTGTAGGGCATGCGGCGACCTCGGTATCCGGCTCGATTATAGCTTAAGCATATTTTAAGGAGATTGGGCCAACCGGGACAACGAGGGGGCGGGATCGATGGCGAGCCAACCGTCGCCCCCCGGAATCAAAACTTCGTAGTGCAGGTGGGGGCCCGTAACCCGGCCGGTGGCGCCGACGGTGCCCAACACTTGGCCGCGCCGCACCCGTTGCCCCACCCGGACGGCGATCGTGTGCAAATGGGCGTATTGGGTTTGGCGATCGCCGTGGTCCAGGGTGACCAAATTGCCGTAGCCGCCGGCCACCCCAGCAAAATCCACCAAACCGTCGGCGGTGGCCAAAACCGGGGTGCCCAGGGCCGCCCCCAAACTCAATGCCGCTGTGAAAGGAGGTTTCGCCGGTGACCGGATGTTGCCGCCAACCAAAGGACGAGGTGACGGGCACGGGGAAGGGCAAGGGATAGCCATCCCCCGGAAACACCATGGTGGGCAGTTGCCAGGCGGCGGCTTCGTAGCGGGGCCGCGCCGCGGTCACCAAATCGGGCACCTTCACTTCCTGTTGCCAGATTGCCCCCGGCACAAACAGGGCTACCGGTTGGGGTTGACACCCGTTCTGCTCAAACAAGACATCGGGCCGCACGCCGTAACGCTGGGCGACGCTGCGGTAGTTGTCGCCGTCCGCCAACCGATGCACCAACCCATCGGCCCGGGGAATCGCCAAAGTTTGTCCCGGTTGGACGCGCCCCGATCGCACCGCCGGGTTGAGGGCCATCAAGGTGGCCGGTTGTCGCCGATACCGCTGGGCGATCGAAAACAGGGTTTCGCCGGTTTTGACTTCGTGGCGCTGCAGGGAGCTCAAGACGCCCGACCCGCAAGCGTTGGCCGGTGTGTAGGCCCCCCCCAACCCAGGCGATCGCCCCCAAGAGGCAGGTTTTTTCCCAATGGTTTCGGTTCATGGAGCTGTTTTTGACCCGCCGCCCTTGATTTTGCCACAGACGGCCGCCGTGGGGGGATCCACAAGGAGATGGGCGACCTCCTTGCCATGGGCGATCGTTACAATCAATTTGGTTAAGAATGGAACGATTGCGATTGTTTTGATTGCCTTTAACCCCCTCTCCCAGGAAGGGAGAGGGGCTGGGGGTGAGGGTAAGATTGTCGCAAACACATTTGAAATGACTTAAAACCTAAACAGAATGGTCGGCTAGGGTTTCCGGGGGCACTTCCACAAAGGTAATTTTGTCTTGCCGGGGATCGACCCCTTCGACCCGCACCCACAGGCTATCGCCGGGGTTGATGGCCCGCTCGAACCGCATGGGCAGTTTGATGCCCACATCCTCCAGCAAAATCAGACCCAGCCGCTCGTATTCCCGCAGCCAGTCCAACAGCATCGCCCGCCAGGTTTCCCCGGCGTGCCGCCGCAAAAATTCCAGGGTCCAGTAACGGTTGGTTTGGCGTTCCACGTGAATGGCTTCGGCGATCGCCGGTTCCAAGGCGTTCAGCAGTTGGCCCAGTTCGTCTTGGTGGAGGGGGGGAGTTTCTCCCCGCAAATGGGCTTTGATCTGAATGTGGGCCAACAAATCGCCGTAGCGGCGGATGGGGGAGGTCATCTGGGCGTAGGCATTCAGCCCCAGCCCGGCATGGCGCAAGGGATGGACGCTGACTTCTCCTTTGGCCATGCACCGGCAAATCGCAAAATCTCGGGCGGGCCCGGCCGGATACTTTTCCAGGGTCTCGCTCGGGGGCAATTCCGGTTGGGCTTGGCAGCGAAAGGGGATCGGCAGGTTGTGGGTCTGGGCATAGCGGGCACCGATTTCGCCGGCTAAAATCATCATCTCGGCCACCAGCCGCCGGGATGGGGACTCGTCGATCAATTCCAAGCTCAATTGGCGATCGTCTTGGGGATGAACCTTGATGTTGGCTTCGGGCAGGTCGATTTGAATCGCGCCTTGGGCTTGCCGCCACCGGCTCCGGCGCCGGGCCAGGGTATCCAACGTGCTGAGGGCGGCTTCGATCCCCATTTGCAACATTTCGTCGGCATCGTCGTAGGTGAGCCGGTAGTCGGGGCGGATCGTGCTGGGCACAATGTCGGTGGCGATCGCCTCCCCTTGTTCGTCCAGGACGGCCGCAAACGAAAGGGCTTCCATGGTTTGACCTTGCACCAAGCTCATGGGGCCCGTGGCCAATTCGGGGGGAAACATCGGGATCGGCCCGGTGGGCAAATAAACCGTTGTGCCCCGCCGCCGCGCTTCCCGATCCAAGGCATCGCCCAAGGTCAACCACCGGCTGGGGTCGGCAATGTGCACCCAAAGGCGCACCTGACCGTTTTCCAAAGGCTCCAGGCTCAACCCATCGTCGATTTCCCGGGTGCTTTTCGTCGTCGATGGTGTACACATGGAGGTGGGTAAGATCTTGACGGGGGGTGGGATCGGCGGGCGGTTGGGCCAAGATGGCGGCCGCCTGCGCCAGCACTTCGGCGGGAAAGGTTTGGGGGATTTGACTGCGCCGCAAAAACAGGTTTTCGTGGGGGCTCCATAACCCCAAGTCCACCAACAGTTGAAAGGCCCCGCTGTCGCTCCGGGGCCGCGCCAGGCTCCCCAAAATCTCCAGGGCGGCATTTTTGTCGGGGGCTTCTTCCCCCTGCAAGGCCAACCGCTCCAAACTCTCCAGGCGCTGCCGTTCGGACTTTTCCCACCCTACGGCCTCCCCGGCCAGGGCGGCCCGCAGTTTTTTGTTGGAAGGCCGCGGCTTCTTGGGCCCGGCGCTCGGTGGCCTCCTGCTGGTGCTTCAGTTCGGCGATTG
>JAAUUG010000234.1 GCA_012031195.1 Oscillatoriales cyanobacterium SM2_1_8 | reverse complement strand
GGCGCTGGTGTCGGTGGGGATGGATGGGCGACAGGTAGAAAAATTTTACACAACATATAGTCATTTCAAAATGTGTTTGCGACAATCTTGCCCTCACCCCACTCTCTCTCCCTCGGCAGCCTCAGGAAGCGGGGAGAGGGGAGCAAAGGCAATCAAAACAATCGTATTCGTTTCATTCTTAACTAAATTGACTATACATTTGAAATGACTATAAGTGGCTATACTATATTCACAAGCTTAGTGTATGGGGAAATATGAGGTTCAATGTAACGGTTGATCGTGATGAAGATGGTGCATGGATCGTGGAGTGCCCCAACATTCCGGGTTGTGTCAGTCAAGGTCAGACTAAGGAAGAAGCACTAGAGAATATCAAAGATGCAATAGCTGCCTGTTTACAAGTCCGTGCAGAGCGAGGCTTGCCACTGACCATAGAAACTCATCAAGTCGAGGTTGTGGCTTAGTTATGGCATCTGCTCTTCCTGTTCTGAGCGGGCGTGAAGTCGTTCGTGTGTTTGAATCATTTGGTTGGGAGGTTGCACGTCAAAGCGGAAGCCATATCATCCTAGTCAAGGAAGGGGAAGTAGCCACACTATCTGTTCCTGACCATCGTGAAGTGGCAAAAGGAACGCTGCGAAGTCTGATTCGTACTGCGGGGCTTACAGTCACCGAGTTTGTTTCTGCAACTTGAGGCGTGGATTGCAACCTAACATTGCGTTGGAGCTGACCACCGAAAGGTTGTCTGTGGGAGTCAGAGGTTATCTGCGGCGGCTCAACTTGACCGTTATAGTTATTTTAATTAAAATTGACACGGTTTTTCCTGCCCAACGAAAGTCTAATAGAACCAATACGGGGGCTTCGCCCCTGCGACCCGACTTGTCTTGTCTCGTCGCTATGCAAACAGCTATACAGGCGCATTCTTAATTAAAATGACTATAACTTGGTTGAGACGGGGTGCAGGGGTGAAAACCCTGGCTGGGGGCGCAGCCCCCAAACCCCCTTTTCTTTCGATGTCCGAACCTACCCGAATATAGCGATACTTTGCGATCGCCCATGCCTAAACCAACCCTTCCGCCAATTGCGCCTGCAGGTAAGCGCTGACCCGATCCACCGCCACCAAGGTTGCCTGTTTCGTGACTCGGGCCACAATTTCCACCTGCCCTTCGGCAATGCTCCGCCCCGCGACAATGCGGTAAGGAATTCCCACCAAGTCGCTGTCCTTGAACTTCACACCGGCCCGTTCGTCCCGATCGTCCAGCAACGTGTCGATCCCAGCGGCATTCAGTTCGGCATAGAGCGTTTCGGCGATCGCCATCTGTTGGACATCCTTCACGTTGGGCACCACCACGATCGCCGTGTAGGGGGCAATGGCCGGGGCCCAGACCATGCCATCGCCATCGTAAGATTGTTCGACCGCCGCCTGGGCCAGCCGCGATACCCCCAAGCCGTAACAACCCATCACCAAAGGCTTTTCTTCCCCCGTTTCCGCCGTGAAGGTGGCTCCCATCGCCTGGGAATACTTGGTGCCCAACTGAAAAATGTGCCCCACCTCAATGCCCCGGGCACTTTGCAACACTTGGGTGGGGTCGTGCACCGCCCGCTCCCCCGGTCGGGCTTTGCGAAAGTCTCCCACCGGCGGCAACGGACACAGGCGGCCCCAGTTGGCTCCCACCACATGCACACCCGCCTCGTTGGCTCCGGTGACAAAATTGGTCAACTCCGCCGCCGTGCGATCCGCCAACCGCAAAAACTGGGGATGCAAGGATTTCTCGGCCCGGATCCAATCATCGGCCAAATCGGGCCCCACATACCCCAGGGGCACCGCCCCATCGCTCCACGTTTCCGGTGCTTCCGCTACCCGCAACCGCAACACCGTTGCCGCGCCAAAACTGACGGCTCGCTTTGTCAGTTCGTTTTGCAATTTGACCTCGTTCACTTCGCCATCGCCGCGCAAACTCAACAACACCAGGACCCGCAATCCCGTGTCGTAAACCGCCTCATAAATCACCTGTTTGAGGGTGTGATGCGCTTGACAGCCCAACGCGGCGCACAACGTGGCGATGGTGGGGGTGTCGGGGGTATCCCGCCGGGCAAATTCCATCAAAGGCGAGGGCGTGGCCACCGCCGGCAGCGATACCGCCTTTTCGACGTTGGCGGCGTACTGCCCATCTTCGGTGTACAGCACTTCGTCTTCGCCGGCCGCGGCCAAAATCATGAACTCGTGGGAACCGGAGCCGCCGATCGCCCCGGAATCCGCTTCCACCGCCCGAAAAGCCAGACCGCACCGGGCAAAAATCCGACTGTAGGTGCGGTACATCTCCCCATAGGTTTCCTGGAGGCTGGCCGCGGAAGCATGAAACGAATAGCCATCCTTCATGATGAACTCCCGTCCCCGCATCAACCCAAACCGGGGGCGAATCTCATCGCGAAATTTGGTTTGGATTGATAAAGATGCACCGGCAATTGGCGGTACGAGCGCAACGTGTCCCGGGCGATCGCCGTAATCACCTCTTCGTGGGTGGGCCCCAACCCCAACGACCGCTCCAGGCGATCGGTCAGTGAAAACATGATCCCCTCCGCTTTGGTGTAGGTATCCCACCGCCCCGATTCTTGCCACAACTCCGCCGGCTGCAATTGCGGCAACAGGCATTCCTGGGCGCCCGTCGCGTTCATCTCCGCCCGCACGATCGCCGAAATTTTTTGGAGCACCCGCCACATCAGCGGCAGGTACCCGTAAACGCCGCTGGCCAACCGTCGGATAAACCCTGCCCGCACCAACAACTTGTGGCTGGGAATTTCGGCTTCCGCCGGATCTTCCCGCAACGTCACCCACAACATCTGCGACAGGCGCATAATCCTCTCCCAATTGGCCGCCCTGTATCCTACCAGCTTTGGGCCGCTGGTCTAGGGATTGATTTCATTGATTTGCCGGGCATTGGGATCGCGGGGTTTGATTTTGGGGTTCACCACCGGCGACAGCCCCAGGGTTTCCTGAAAGACCGTATCCAGTTCCCCAAAACTCACCAAACCCGCCCGATCGAACACCACCTCCCCCGCCGTGTTGAGCACCACCGTTTGGGGGACAACCCCACGGTAAAACCGCAGCTCTTCGGTCATTTTGCCGCTTTCTTTGGCAAAAGCCACCAAATCCGCCGGCACCGGCACAATGCTAATTTTCCGGCTGTAAAACGCCTGCACTTCGTTGAGTACGGGCGAAAACCGCTTGCAATCCGCACTGTCGTCCAGGTAATACACCACCACCGAAGGGCGATCGAGGGCTCGGGATTGGTCGATGGATAACCGCGGCGGCACCAACGAACCGTTGCCCCCGTACAACGCAAAAATGTTGCCGTCGTAGCGATCGTCCGTGAGGGTGGCCGACACCGGCTGCGCCAGACCCCCCATCAACCCCAACATCACCACCAGGCCCATCACCCCACGCCAAATGCTTGCCACCATGGGTTTAATCGTTGAATCCTTGGCCGCGAATCATGTCGAAAAACTCCTTTTTCATGTGGGGATCGGTCCGAAACACCCCCCGCACAATCGAATTTACCATCTTGGTTTCCGGCTCCTTCACCCCCCGCCACGTCATGCACATGTGCTGGGCTTTGATCACAAATGCCAATCCCTTCGGCTGAATCAAATTTTCGATGATGTCGGCCACCATCACCGCCGCCTCTTCTTGAATGTGGGGACGGCTCAACACCCAATCCACAATGCGGTTGAACTTGGAAATGCCGATCACGCGATCGCTGGGCAAGATGCCCACCCAAGCCTGACCCACAATCGGCACCAGGTGATGGGAACAGGCCGAGCGCACCGAAATCGGGCCCAACGTGTAAATTTCATCCAGTTCTTTGGCGTTCGGAAAATCGGTCACCTTGGGCATGGGGTGGTACCGACCCTTAAACACCTCATCCACGTACATTTTGGCCACGCGATGGGGGGTTTCTTGCGTATTGTGATCGTTGGTGGTGTCGATGATCAACGACTCAAACAAACTCTGCAATTTGGCTTCGATTTCGCGCTTGAGCTCTTCCCGCTCGGTGTCGTTGATGTAATCGGCAATGCAATCGTTGGCGTAAAACGGCGTCCCTGTGGCAACCAAACGTTCACGGATCACCTGAGAAATCGGCGTGCTGCCATTTTGTGTGTTGCCGTTGGACGCGGCAAACCATTCGTTCCGAGCATCGCGATTTTCGGCACCGGCCGGACGAGGATAGCTGATGGTCATGGGATTTTTCAGTAAAAATTAGGGAGTGCAAAACAGATGCAGGCGGAGCTCGCCCAATCGCCCAACCAAAAATCGGGAGGGAATCGCTGGGTCAGGGGCCGCCGGTTGGAGTTTTGGTAGAAAGAAGAAGCCACTACCGGCCGTTGACAGGAGGTTTGACACCAACCCCAACAACTCCTACCCCACCGGGGATGGGGCGATTTGGTTTGGTAAAACAGCCGGTGAAAAGCCAGTCAAACAGCCGGTAAAACAAAAGGGCCAACGCTCCCCCCGGCGCCTTGGGCAAAACCGATTGGGGTTAGGCAGGAGCGTTCGCACAGATGGGTTTCCGAATTCCTCCGCTTTCAGGTTCCCTACCATGTTAAGCCTTTTTGCTCGAAACCGGTCTGCCCCTCAAAGGACACCGGCTTGGGGCAGGAGGGTGATTTCGGGTACGACGGCGCTGGGGGGCATTTTCAGGGCGTGAATCACCGAGGCCGCCACATCTTCGGGGGACAGCATTTGCCCGCGGTCGAATTGGGTCTGAACCTCGGCGGGCAGGGTTCCCACAGGGAGGTGTCTACGGCTCCGGGCGAACACGGGTGGTGACCCGGAGGTGGGGGCGC
>JAAUUG010000233.1 GCA_012031195.1 Oscillatoriales cyanobacterium SM2_1_8 | reverse complement strand
CCCCCCACCCCCCAAGCCGCCCTTGGCCGCGCCCGCGACGTGGCCCAACTCGAAATCGAGCAGCAATTGTGGTTGGCCGAGTATTGGCAACAGCGTTCCTGGGAGCGCGGCGCCATCCCGGCCGTCCAGGGTTTGGAGATCGTCAAACAACAACTGGGGCAGTATGTCCAACCCCGCTTGGTTTGGGAAATCTTTTGGCTGAATTCTTTTAGGGCACCACCAACACCGGACACGGCGCAAAATCAATGGTTTTGTGGCTGACGCTTTCCGTCCCGTCGGCGGGAGACCCTTGCCCACGGGAGCCCATCACAATCAACCCCGACTTGTACTCTTCCGCCACATCGCAGATCGCAAAGGCCGGCTTCCCCATGACCACCCGCGTCGCCACCGTCAATCCTTCGTCCTCAAAACGTGTGGCCACCTCCTGCAGGAAGGCCGTCGCCACCGGGCGATCGCCCTCCTCCAAAATCGCCGTAATCATCACCACCTGCGCGCGATGGGTTTGCGCCAAATGCATCGCCCAGGCCGCAGCCTGTTCCGATTCAGGGCTGCGATCGACTGGAAACAAAATGGTATCGAACATGGAATTCGGTAAGATGAAGGACGCTGGCTACAGACTCTATTGTTTACCGTATCGCGGGGAGAAACCCAGTGCCCAAACAAAATTTAGCAAACCTCGATAACGCTGCCCTCCACGGCAAAAAAGTATTTGTGCGTGTGGATTTTAATGTACCGCAGGATGAAGCCGGGGCCATCACCGACGACACCCGGATTCGGGCGGCCTTGCCCACGATTCAGCACCTGCGGCAAGCCGGGGCCAAAACCATCTTGGCCAGCCACCTGGGGCGACCGAAGGGGGTCGATGAGAAGTTGCGCCTCCATGCCGTTGCCGTGCGCCTTGGGGAATTGTTGGGGCAGCCCGTCGTCAAGTGCAACGACTGCATTGGCCCGGAAGTGACCGCGGCCGTCGAAGCCATGGGGAACGGGGATGTGGTGCTGCTGGAGAACGTGCGGTTCTACCCCGAAGAAGAGAAAAACGATCCGGAATTTGCCCAAAAACTGGCGTCCGTGGCGGAAATGTACGTCAACGATGCCTTTGGCACCGCCCACCGGGCCCACGCTTCGACCGAAGGGGTGACCCAATACCTGCGGCCCGCCGTGGCCGGTTTCTTGCTGGACAAAGAACTCCAATACCTGAGCGGGGCGATCGAAAACCCGAAACGCCCCCTGGCGGCGATCGTCGGCGGCTCCAAAGTTTCCAGCAAAATCGGCGTGATCGAAACCCTCCTCGAAAAGGTAGACAAACTGTTCCTGGGGGGGGGGGATGATTTTCACCTTCTTCAAGGCTCGGGGTTTGGCCGTCGGCAAATCCTTGGTCGAAGAAGACAAGCTGGAACTCGCCCAAGCCCTCGAAGCCAAAGCCAAAGCGAAGGGTGTGCAACTGTTGCTGCCGGTGGATGTGGTGGTGGCCGACAAATTTGCCGCCGATGCCAACAGCCAAGTGGTCTCGGTGGAGGCGATTCCCGAAGGATGGATGGGGCTGGACATTGGCCCGGATTCGACCAAAGCCTTCCAAGCCGCTTTGCAAGATTGCCAGAGCGTGATTTGGAACGGGCCGATGGGGGTTTTCGAGTTTGATCAATTTGCCGCCGGCACCGACGCGATCGCCCGTACCCTCGCCGAATTGACGGCCCAAGGCACCACCACGATTATTGGTGGCGGCGACTCCGTGGCCGCCGTCGAGAAGGCGCAAGTTGCCGATCGCATGAGCCACATTTCTACCGGTGGGGGCGCCAGCCTGGAACTGCTCGAAGGCAAGGTGTTGCCCGGCATCGCCGCCCTGGATGAAGCCTAAGATCGCCATTCTTGCCCGGAACGGTGGGGATTTTGCCGAAAATCTTTCCCCGTCTGGTTTTCCCTCATCCCCTGACCCCTTCGCCCTGCTTGGGAGAGGGGGAACCGGGAAAGGAACTGGAGCGAGGGGAAACCCACCCATGCCACCAAGAACATTGGCTTAGCACAAAAGCTGCGGTTTTGCGTAGTCAAAGCCGCAGTTTTCTTCGGTTGGTGATAGAATGCGGGCGCTACACTGGAGCGTAAGTGCCACAGGAGTCCTTATGTTTGGAAAAACGACAGGACAAGTCACAGGGCAAACCCAAAAGCGGCAAGTCACCCGCGAGCTGAGCAAGCCCCCCGCAATTCAAAAAGCAATCCCGAAAATGACCGTCCGGGCGATCGCGATCGTGGGTTTGTTTGGTGTTGGGTTGGGAACCCTGGGTCCAGCCTGGAGCGTGCCTACGCAAGCACCCAAAACCCAACCCAATCTGCCGGCGGCTGGGGCATCGAGGGGAGCTACCGTTCCAAGCAAGCAAGCCAGCCAGCCAGCCAGCCAGCCCAAAATCAAGCCCAGCCAACAGCCGGTTGCTTTGCCGGTTTATGTACCGCCGGTCGATCAAGTGCCGCCTCGGACCCGGGGATGGACTGCCGGTCGGCGGGGGTGCATCCTGGCCGCCGAGGGGGCCACAACCATCGCCCCGTCCGACACCGGTCAAAGTTTGACCCCCTTGGCCCCCCTTCATCATTTGGGAAAAACCGCTGCCACCCACCCCACCTTTGTCTGGTTTGGGGAACACGCCGATGGGGCGCCGATTGAATTTTCCCTGTACGCTTACGATGCAGAGAGGGGTGCTTTGGCCGCGGTGCCGCTGTATCAGGAAACCCGGTCGGCGGTGGCAGGGGCCAATGCGTTGACCTTGCCGGCCACCGTGGCGCCGCTCCAGTCCGGCCAAACCTATGCCTGGCAAGTGGTGTTGCAGCCAGGGTGCAATGTCAACAACATCCATCCTTCCCGCAACCCCTGGTCGCGGAGTGCTTTTCAGGTGGTGCCTTCCCCCGCCACCGCTTTGACCACAGCCCCGTCGATCGAGCAGATGGCCGCCCAAGGACTTTGGTACGATGCGTTGGGGGCGGCTTGGGAAGCGGGTGCTGCGGGTCAGGGGTCGTTTGTTTCGTTGCTGAATCAGTTGGCCGATCTGGAGGCTCAGCAAGAACCGCCGGAACAGCCTTTGGTTTCCCGGTTGAGTTATGCGCTGCGACGCATTGCGGCCCATCCCCCGGCGGATTGGCGGGCGGCGATCGCTCCTTTTTGAGGATTGGATGATTGGATGGTGGACTGAATGGCACGGTTTGGGCGGAAAGTTTCTCTGGGTCAGGTTTTTCTGTTTTCCTTGAGCCCCTAACCCTTCTCCCTGCAACGGCAGGCTTCGACTTCCCTCAGCCCGCCCTCTTCGCTCAGCTAGAAGCCGGTTTTCGATTTTTGAGGCCCGCAGGAGCGCTACAAGTTCAGGGATGATTCTTGGCGATCGCCCAGCATCACGAACACCACGTTTTCCATGCCCCGTTCAAACCGCAGGGACTGGATAAAATCGGTGTTTTGCGACAGCAGGGCATCGATCACGATCGCATCCGGCTGAATGGAAATCGCTTTTTCCAGCCCTTCGCGATCGCTCGAAGCCTCGGCCACCGTGTACCCTTTGGCTTGCAACACCTCCGCCAGGGTGCGGGCCGTCGAGGCGTTTTGATCGACAATCAGGACTTTTTTGGGCGAGGTGCCCTGGTGCAACAACGACTCGATCTCGTCCAGCAACTGGGCTTTGGCAATGGGTTTGGGTAGATAGCGATCGATCCCCAAGCGGTAGCCTCGCTCCCGGTCTTGCACAATCGACAACATCAAAATGGGAATATCGGCCGTTAGGGGATCGTTGCGCAACACCGCCGCCGCATCAAATCCATTCATTTGGGGCATCATCACGTCGAGAATCACCAAATCCGGCCGCAGGGCCTTCACTTGTCGAATCGCCGCCATGCCGTCCCCAGCTTCCCACACCGTGTAGCCCTCCCCTTCCAACTCCTGGCGCAGCAACTCGCGAATGTGGGGATCGTCGTCCACAATCAAAATTTGCTTGCCGGTGGTAGGAGCTACCTCCCGTTTCAAGCGGCTCAAAAATTCGTTGAAGGCCGGCAGATTGGGCAAAGTGGGAGCCGTGCTGGCGGGCAGCGAGACCAAGAATGTACTGCCCCGGCCCACCTCGCTTTCGACCGAAATGCGTCCCCCGTGGTATTCCACAATCTGCTTGCAAATGGACAACCCCAAACCCGTTCCCTTGGGTTTGTCGGTGAGGGTATCCCCCACCTGCTTAAATTTGTCGAACACTTTGCCGCAATCCGACGGCGTAATGCCTACCCCCGTATCCTGCACGCTGAACCACACCCGATCGCCCTCGCTCCAGGCCCGGCAGGTGATGCCCCCCTCTTGGGTAAACTTGACCGCGTTCGAGATCAGGTTGATGGCGACTTGGATCAGGCGATCGCGATCGCCCATCACCACCGGCAACTGGGGCGCAATTTCCTGGGTGTAAGCAAGTCCCGACTTTTCAAACAAAGCCGCCGTGGCGTTGAGGGCCCGCTCCAGCACCTGCCCCATGTCCGTGGCTTCCATCCGCCACTCGATTTTGCCCGCCTCCATTTTGGCAATGTCCAACACGTCGTCGATGAGCGAAGTCAGCCGCTCCGCCTCCGTCACGATGATGTTGAGGTTTTTTTCAATCCGTTGCAGCGATCGCTGGTATTTTTTGTCCGCGCCCATCGCCAGCGGCGCAATGTCTTCCGCCAACTTCTCTTTGACGATGGCTGCAAACCCCAGCACCGACGTTAAGGGCGTGCGCAACTCGTGGGACACCGTGGCAATAAACTCCGTTTTCATGCGATCCACAGCCCGCTCATCGGTAATGTCCCGCACCAACACCGCCACCCCCAAACAATCTTCCAAGTTGCGCTAGCCGC
>JAAUUG010000232.1 GCA_012031195.1 Oscillatoriales cyanobacterium SM2_1_8 | reverse complement strand
CCCCCGGCCAGTCCCCAGCGGTTATTTTCCGTACTCCAGAGCAGGGCGATCGCCAACACGACCCCACCCCGTCCGTCCCCAGATCGCCCTTTGGCTCATCGGGCCCCCCGGCAACGCCCGTTGTTTGAACACCACATCCACCGCCCGTTTTCCGCCCCACACCGCCACAATCCAGTCGTCGTAGGTATCCGCCCACGCCAGCACCCGATCCACGGCAAAATGCAGTTCCGCCGCCGTACAGGTGTCCAGCAATTCCGCCTGCAACAGGATATCGTTGTCTTCGTCCAAGGCAAAGCCGCAAAACTCCAGTTTTTGGTTTTCGGCCAGCAAATAAGCCAACAAATCCGGATCGAGCCGCACCCCCGTCGCCACATAGGACCACACCCCCACCAAAACCAGATCGGCATCGGTAGCCGTCACCTCAATGGCCACCGCCGCCGATCCCGCCTGCAGGATAAACATGGGCGCATCCGTCGGGGCGATCGCCGCTTCCGGCCGCTCAGCCAACCAAGCCGCGAGACGCTCATAACACCGACGTTGCCGCTCGTTGTCAAACCGGATCATCCCTAGCCTCCCTGCCGCCAGGGCGGGGCCGGCGCCGCCATCACGGGCACCCAATCGGGGTAGCACATCCGTTCCGCCGCCCGCTCTCCGCCCCAATGCTCGGCAATCACCCGATCCCACTGCGTGGTCACCGCCCCCACCTCGTTCACCACCGCCAACAGCTTGTCTACCGTGCAGCTCGATCCCAGCAACCGAGCCCGGAACACCACGTCCCCCACCCCGGCGATCGCAAACACGCCAAACCGGACATTAAAATTTTCCCGCAGCAAAAACAGCAACAGGTCAGCGGAGAGGGGACACCCCGTCACCAAGTAAGACCAGACCGCCACCCAGCTTTCGGTACTGCCGTAGGGCTGCACCTCAATCGCCACCGTCGTCTCGTCTTGGTTCAGGGTCAAAATGGGTGATCGCACCGCCGGTCGTCGCGGCCACCGTCCGGCCGCCATCAACGCCGCCGCGATCGCCGCAAAACACTGCTGTTGGGCCTCGGTTGCAAACACCTCCGCATCCAGCCGGTCGGTTGGTCCCACACGCTTGATCCCAGAAGTTTGGTGACGTTCCATTATGCTACCCTCTGCTGCCCCAAAGTTCGTGGCGATCGCTTTTCGACGGAACCATCCCGTAAGATAAAACCCTGTAGCAACCGCTGACAACTGCATGAACGCCGCCATTCGCATTTTGATGTGTCCGCCCGATCTCTACGATGTGGACTATGTGATCAATCCTTGGATGGAGGGAAACGTCCACAAATCCAGCAAAGAGCGGGCCGCCCAGCAATGGCAACAACTGAAAACCCTGATTGCGGAACGGGCAACGGTGGATTTGGTGCCGCCGGCGGCGGGTTGGCCCGATTTAGTGTTCACTGCCAACGCGGGTTTGGTGTTGGGCGATCGCGCGGTTTTGAGTCGGTTTTACCACCCGGAACGCCAAGGGGAAGAACCTCACTTCAAAGCTTGGTTTGAGGGCAACGGTTTTACGGTGTATGAGCTGCCCCCGGATTTGCCGTTTGAAGGGGCCGGCGATGCCCTGTTGGATCGGCAAGGGCGCTGGCTGTGGGCCGGCTACGGATTCCGTTCCGAATTGGATTCCCATCCCCTGCTGGCGGAATGGCTGGATATGGAAGTGGTTTCGCTGCGGTTGATGGATCGGCGGTTTTATCATTTGGACACCTGTTTTTGCCCCCTCACCGACGGCTATTTGCTGTATTATCCCCCCGCCTTTGATACCTATTCCAACCGCACCATTGAAATGCGGGTGCCCCCGGCCAAACGTATTGCCATCGAAGAAGCCGATGCCGTACAGTTTGCCTGCAATGCCGTGAACCTCGAACACACGGTGATTTTGAATCAGGCCAGCCCCGCCCTCAAGCAACGGTTGCAGGAATGCGGGTTTACGGTGGTGGAAACCCCCCTCACGGAATTTCTGAAGGCGGGGGGGGCCGCCAAATGTTTGACCCTGCGGGTGACGGAGCCGGTGCAACCCAAACCCGCCGAAACGGTGTCGGTGTTGTCGCGGGTGGTAGACCTCAGCGGCCATTTGCTGGATTCGGGGGTGATGAACCGGGCATTGGATGCGGTGGTGGAATGCGGCGGCAGTTTTCAGGTGTTGGATTTCAAGTTGGGGGTTCAGAAGCAAAGCACTTCCCACGCCAAGCTGAAGGTTTCTGGCCCCTCCCCCGAAATCATTGAATCCATTTTGAGCCGCCTCATTGAGATTGGGGCTCTGCTGCCGGAGGTGAAGGATGCCCGTCTTGAACCGGTGGTGCAGGATGGGGTGGCCCCCGATGATTTTTATGTCACGACGATTTATCCCACGGAGGTGAGGGTCAACGGGCAATGGTTGCGGTGTCAGCGCCAGCGGATGGACGGGGCGATCGCCCTGCGGGCCGATGGGGCAGGCCAACTCACCGCCACCTGCAAACTGCTGCGGGATTTGGAGGTGGGCGAACAGGTGGTGGTGGGCATCGACGGCATTCGCACCCTGCACAAAGGGGAAGGTCGCGACAAATCCCCCAAAGAAGAATTTTCGTTTATGGGGTCGGGGGTTTCCAGCGAACGGCGGGTGGAATTGGTGGTGGAGCAAATCGCTTGGGAGTTGCGCCAAGTGCGCGATCGCGGCGGCAAAACCGTGGTGACGGCGGGGCCGGTGGTGGTGCATACCGGTGGAGCCCAGCATTTGGCGTACCTGATCCGGGAAGGGTATGTGCAGGCGTTGTTGGGGGGCAATGCGATCGCCGTCCACGACCTGGAGCAGGCGATGATGGGCACCTCGTTGGGGGTAGACATGACGCGGGGGGTGCCGGTCAGCGGCGGCCACCGCCACCACCTGAAGGTAATCAACACGGTGCGGCGGTACGGCAGCATTGCGGCAGTGGTGGAAAAAGGGTTGGTGCCGTCGGGGATTTTTTACGAGTGCGTGGGGCGGAACGTGCCGTTTTCGTTGGCGGGTTCCATCCGCGACGATGGGCCCCTCCCGGATACGGAAATGAATTTGGTGGCGGCCCAGGGTCGGTACGCCGAGTTGTTGCAGGGAGCCGACATGATTTTGATGTTGTCTTCGATGTTGCACTCGATTGGTGTGGGAAACATGACCCCAGCCGGCGTGAAAATGGTGTGTGTGGACATCAACCCGGCGGTGGTCACCAAGCTGGCCGATCGCGGTTCGATTGAGTCGGTGGGGGTGGTCACCGATGTGGGGCTATTCCTGAGTTTGCTGGTGAAACAACTGGAAAAACTCACGGCACCGATCCCCTTGGCGGCGCATTAACCCCTTGGCCCCTGCTTCCCGGTTCCTGCGGGTGGGCGGAGGGAAGTCGAATATCACGGTAACACGGCATGGTCAGCCAAAGCCTGTCCATAGCTGTAAACAGCTTGGTTAGGACGGGGGTGCAGGGGTGAAACCCCTGATTGGGGGTGCAGCCCCCAAATCTCCTTTTCTCTCGGCGTCCGAAACTATCCGAATATCGCGATACCAAAAAGAGACTAGAGAGGAAAGATGTAAAACATCGTCCCGTCGTCTCTGGATTCGAACTGGGCATCCAGGATTCTGGCTTGCTTGTCGAGGTATTCCTTTGCTTCTTGGGCAGAAAGCTGCGCTTCCATTGCGAAGCGTAACACCGTTACCCGACCGTGGTTCTCTCGCACAAGCCGAAAGAAGGTTTCTCGTAATTGCAGCTCTGGATCGATCCGGTTTTCCTCTTCTCGCTTCTTGTCGCCGCGAACCATCCCCCAGAACATCCAACCGCCACCGATGGCGGGAGGCACGCCCAATACCAGACATGCCCAAACCACCCCATCTTTCTTACGCTCTCCTTCAGGCAGTCTTGCGGTGTATGCCGCTACGGCAATCATAAACAGCCCCCAAGTCAGGAGTAGCCCTGCTATCGTGCCTTTAATTACCTTGCCCATTAAAGCCCCCTCACAATCGCCTATTCTTCCTACTGATTATGGCCCAGGAATTGCTGTTTACGGACTATGGTTTGCAGGTTGCTTTTGATTAAGGTTTGGCTACAGACGACTTCTAGCAAACAAGAGCATTGCCCGCCGCTCGATGGTGAATCCCAGGCATTCTATACGCTGTCGTCAAATTTAGGAGGGATGTAGTAAAGTTAAAGAAACCAAGAATAGGTGAGCAGCATGGATGCCCATCGCCGTCACGATATTTCAGACGAGACCTGGCAATTGCTCCAGCTGCACTTATAGTCATTTTAATTAAGAATGCGCCTATAAAAGGACAACATTGGCTTTCGAGCTCATACTGAGCAAGGGTTTGAGCTTGGAAAAAGCTGTATCAAATTCAAATTGAATGACTATACTACGCACAGGTGCACCCTGGCGGGACTTGCCCCCGGACTATGGAGATTGGAAAAATGTGCACCGTCGCTTTTGTCGGTGGCGGGATAAAAGTATAGTCAATTTAATTAAAAATGGCGCAACTACGATTGTTTTGATTGCCTTTACTCCCCTCTCCCAGGATGGGAAAGGGGCTGGGGGTGAGGGTAAGATTGTCTCAAACACATTTGAAATGACTATATCCCCATAGTGTGGGAGCCAAGGGCGGGAATCAAGACATAAGCCATACAAAAGGGGGCTCAACACCAAGATATAGTCACTTTAATTAATAATGCGCTTGTATAGCTGTTTTGCATAGCGACGAGACAAAACAAGTCGGGTCGCAGGGGCGAAGCCCCCGTATTGGTTCTATTAGACTTTCGTTGGGCAAGAAAAAACCGTGTCAGTTTAATTAAAATGACTATGCCTGGCCGTGGATGCCCATGGTATGCCGGTCAGAGTTCTTATTAC
>JAAUUG010000231.1 GCA_012031195.1 Oscillatoriales cyanobacterium SM2_1_8 | reverse complement strand
CGGGTGAAGCCCAAAACATGATGAGTGATGCTCAAAACATGATGAGTGATGCTCAAAACATGATGAGCGATGCTCAAAACATGATGAGCGATGCTCAAAACATGATGAGCGATGCTCAAAACATAGCCAGTAAAGCCCAAAGTATGGCAGGTGATGCTCAAAGCATGTTAGGCGAAGCCCAAAGCATGACGAATGCGACGGCGAGGATTTGGCGGAAAGTGTGGATTTGTCTAGGTTTCTGATTTGCCTTCATCCCCCAACCCCTTTTCCCTCCTTCGCCCTGGTTCCTGAGGGTGAGGGAGAATCCAAGACGAGGAGGGGTTGGCTTACAAACCCAACACAAATCGAATCGCTTGGCTGGCGGCCAGCAGGGCATCGGAGCGTGTGGTGTCGATCGGGCACTCCTGCAAAATGCCCAACCGCAGCAAAACTTCTTGGCGCTCCGCCAACACCTTCGCCAAATAGCCCGACAGGGAAGGATGCTGACTCAGCACATGCTTCAGGTAATCGCGGGGCACAACAAAAGACTTGACCTCCGTGAGGGCCCGCACCGAAGCCACCCGCAAGCGTCCGGTAAACAGGGCAACTTCGCCAAAAAAGTCACCCGGTTCCAACACCGCCAACCGCATCTGCCGCTGAAAAGAAAGCACCTCCGCTTGACCCACCAACACAATGTAAAGGGAGTTGCCGATATCGCCTTCCTGGCAAATAAACTCCTGGGGGGAAAACGTGCGACGAAAACCCTGCTGGGTCATGGTCAGAAGCTCATCTGCGGGAAGTTCCGCAAAATAGGGCACCCGTTGCAACGACTCCAGCAGCTCTTGACGGGCGCGAGACAACATGGCAGGCATGGGCTTCATGGCGGAAGGAATTACCGTTTGTATTCAAATTAGCAGAAAAATTTTGCCGATGCCCTCAGCCCAAAGCAGGAAGTTTCCTGGCCATGGGCAGCCACAGGCCAGCGCTCAAAGCGGGAGGTCTTGGTGACGAAAAGGACGGGCGTTGGCGCCGGCATAGAGGGCAACGGTTTGGCCTTGCCCCACCAGGCGATATTTGTAGGTTACCAACCCTTCGAGGCCGACGGGGCCACGGGGGGGCATTTTTTGGGTGCTGATGCCCACTTCGGCCCCAAAACCGTACCGAAAGCCATCGGCGAAGCGGGTCGAACAGTTCCAGTACACCCCGGCCGCATCCACCGTGTTCAAAAAATTTTCGGCCGCCGTGGCATTTTCGGTGACGATCGCCTCGGTGTGGCGGGAACCGTAGGTTTGAATGTGGGCGATCGCCGCCGCCAGACCCTCCACAATTTTGATGCTCAAAATCAAATCGCAGTATTCCGTAGCCCAATCGGCAGCGGTGGCGGGTGCCATGGAGTGGATGGACTGGGCGCGCTCGTCTCCCCGCAGCGATACCCCCTGCTGGATCAGGGCTTGGGCGATGGGGGGCAAGAAAGTCGGGCGATCGCCCCGTCCACCAACAGGGTTTCGATCGCGTTGCAGGCGGCGGGGTATTGGGTTTTGGCATCGACGGCAATGGCGATCGCCTTGTCCAGGTCGGCGGCGGCATCGATGTACAGGTGGCAAATGCCGTCGGCGTGGCCCAACACCGCCACCCGGGTATGGTCTTGGATGTAGCGCACAAACTCGTTGGAGCCCCGGGGCACGATCAAATCCAGTTCGCGATCGAGGGCCAGCAAGGCCACGGTTTCTTCCCGGGTGGAAAGCAGTTGCAGGGCATCGGGGGGCACGGCACTGGCCGCCAGACCCACGCGAATGGCCTCAAAAATGGCCGCGCAGGAGTGGGTGGCTTCCTTGCCCCCTTTGAGTACCGCGCCGTTGCCGGATTTGAGGGCCAGGGAGGCAATTTGGGGCACCGCATCGGGTCGCGCTTCAAAAATGGCCGCGATCACCCCCAGGGGCAGGTGCGCCGCTCCAAGACCAATCCCTCATCCAATTCGCGGTGGATTTGGCGTTGGTGGAGGGGGTCGGCCAGGCGGGCCACATCCCGCACCCCGGCCGCCATGGCGGCAATTTTGCTGGGTTTAAGTTCCAATCGAGCCTGCAACGCCTTGGGCAGATCGGTAGCCGCGGCCATATCCGCCGCATTGGCTTGCAAAATGCGATCGCCGGCCGCTTCGAGGGCCGTGGCGATCGCCAACAAAGCGCGATCGCGATCGGCGGTAGACAATTGGGACAAAACTTGGGCGGCCTGGCGGGCGGCCTGCACCGTTTCGATCGGAGACACCGGCAAAAACCAACAACAGTTGTGTTTTAGGGTAGCGGAAAACCTTTACCATGGAGCCATCGCCTGACAAACCCTGTGCCGATGTTGATGGATGTGGAAGCCGTGCAAAAAGCCTTGGGGCGATCGCGGGCTTCGGTTTACCGGTATGCCAACACCGATCCCTACTGCCTAAACCTGCCCTACGATCCGAAGCGCCTCAACCCCGAAATTCGCCAGCAGAGCGCCGATCCTTTGCTGTTTCACCCCACCGAAGTTTCGCGGTTTGCCCGGGATGTCCTAAAAATCGACCAGGTGACGATCGTGGTGCAAGAGGGGCCCGAAACCCAAACCCAGGTGTTGTTGAAGGCGATTTTGGGGGAATTGCAAGCCCTGCGCCAAGATTTGCAAAGCCGACCGCGTTAAAATTGGGCAGGTAGACGCCGAAAACCCGTGTTCGATTTTGAACCCGCCTACACCCGATTTCCCATCGCCTCGTTGAGCCAGCGCAACGGGGCTTTTGCGGTGGATTTTGGGGCCTGTTTTTTGTTGGCGGTGCTGGTGCGGGAATTGGTGGGGATTCCGATTCTGGGTTGGGTGTGGTTTGGCGGGCTGTGGCTATTGGTGCGGGCGGTGGTGCCGGCGGGGGCCGGCGGGCAGACCCTGGGGCGATGGTTCCTCAGCACCCGCATTGTGGACATGAACTACGGCAAAACCAGCACGCTGTCGGCGCTGTTGCTGCGGGAGGGGCTGGCGCTGTTCGCCTGCTTGTTGGTGTTTACCTCTTTGGATGGCAACGGGTTCATTACCAGTTGGACGTTGTTTGCGCCGTTGCCGTTGACAATTGATTTTGCGTTCATGGCGGCCGATGGGCCCAAGCGCCAGTGTTTGCGCGATCGCCTGGCCGGGACGATTGTGGTGTGTACCCGCAAAGGGCTGGATTTGGATCGGAAAGTGGGCAAGGCGTTGGGTTGGGTCAGCGAAAACGGGGTGGCCCTCTGGCGATCGCGCGATGCCCGATCGGCGGACTCGCGGCGAACCCGTTCCCGCCCCAACTGGGAAGAAGAGCCGATGGATTGGCAGGAACCGCCGCCCTCCCGTCGTCGGCGATCGCGTCGTCGATACTAACTCGGGACTACCATGGCCATCGTTATCTACAGCGACATTTTCTTGCAGCACGATACGGGCCCCGGTCATCCGGAAACGGCCGAGCGGTTGCGGGCGGCGATCGCCCAAATTCGGCAGGAATTGCCCCACACCCGGTGGCAAGAACCGGCGCCCCGTCCCAACCTGCCCCAATGGTTGGCCACGGCCCATCGCGAGGGGTATTTGCAGCAATTGGCGAACTTGGCGGCCCAAGGCGGCGGGTCTTGGGGCGAAGATACCCCCGTTTCCCCCAGCAGTTGGGAAGCGGCCCAGCAGGCGGTGGGGGCTTGGTTGACGGCGGTGGATTGGGCCCTGACCGGCCAGCCGGCCTTTGCGTTGGTGCGGCCCCCCGGCCACCATGCGCGGCCCGAAAACGCCATGGGGTTTTGTTTGTTGGCCAACGCGGCGATCGCGCCCACTATGCCCTGAGTTTGCCCGGCATCGAACGGGTGGCCATTTTGGATTGGGATGTGCACCACGGCAACGGCACCCAAGAGGCGATCGAAAACGATCCCCGCATCGCGTTTTGTTCGTTGCACCAGTGGCCCCACTACCCATTCACGGGTCGCCCCCACGAAACCGGCCGCCATGGCAACGTGTTGAACCTGCCCGTACCCGCCGGTACCGAGGGCGCAGCCTACTACGGGTTGTTTGCGGAAAAAGCGTTGCCCTTTTTGCAGGCGTTTCGCCCCCAATTGTTGTTGGTCAGTGCGGGGTACGATGCCTTGGCAACCGATCCTTTGGGGGGTCTGCAGTTGGTACCGGCGGACTACGGTCGCCTCGTTGCTGGCTGCTTAACCTTGGGCTGCCCGATCGCCTTGGGGTTGGAAGGCGGGTACGATCCTGCCCCAACGGCAGCGGCCCTGGTGGCCACCCTGGCGGCTCTACCGGCTACCCATCCCCCGGTTTTATGAAGTTGCGGTTTTTATGAAGTTGCGATCAACCAAACCCACCAGCGCCGGTGTGGACTTGGTGCCCCTGCTGGATGTGGTGTTTTCAATTTTGGCGGTGTTTGTCCTGCAGTCCGCCAATTTGGTGGCGCCCCGCCGTTTGGGGGTGGAATTGCCGCCGCGATCCTCGGCCGAAGTGGTCTCCCCTCCGGAAATGCTGGTATTGGTGTTGACCGCCACCGGCGAACTCACCTTGGACGATCGCCCCCTCACCACCGATTTAACCCCGACCCTGCAAGCCTTTTTGGCCCGATCGCCCCAGGGATTGGTGGTTTTGAATGTGGCGGATGAGACCGTACCCTACAAAAAAGCCCTCGAACAGGTGCAGGTTCTGCGGGCGATCGCCGGCGATCGGGTAGCCCTGGGCCTTGATCGCCTCCCAGAGGATGACGTCGCATAGCGGCCACAGCCGCCGGGGCATAGCGGACCACAGGCTGAGCACCCGGAAGGCCGGACGGGTCACGAAGAAGCAGCTGGTATCGACGTGGCGATAGCCGTCGCTGTCGATGGTGTCGAGGGCCAGCAGCGATCCGTCCGGCCGATGCAAGGTCCGCATG
>JAAUUG010000230.1 GCA_012031195.1 Oscillatoriales cyanobacterium SM2_1_8 | reverse complement strand
GGGCAAAGCGGCGGCCGGGCCCCAACGCCAACCGGGTTTCGATTTCTGGGTAACTTTCTTGCCACAGACGGGTTTCGGTTTGGAGGGTTTGGGCCACCAAGGCGACGGTGCCGCTCAGCAGGAGACCAACCCAAGCGGGATTTTGCGGTGCCAAGATGACCAACGCGGGCAACGCGCCCAGGGTGCCGGCGATCGCCGCCGGCCGCCAAAACGACCGTTGACGATGGCCGAGCAGGGCAAACAACGCCAGCAGCAGCGCACTCGCCGCCGGGGCCGGCCAGACCACGGTCAAAAAAATTGCCCAAAAGCCCAATTGCAAGACACCTTTGAGCAGGGCTCCCCCCAAACCCCACTGCCC
The DNA here is from genome assembly GCA_012031195.1 of Oscillatoriales cyanobacterium SM2_1_8. Lineage (GTDB taxonomy): Bacteria > Cyanobacteriota > Cyanobacteriia > Pseudanabaenales > Pseudanabaenaceae > UBA8156. The sequence continues at coordinate 4,562 of JAAUUG010000230.1, read as the reverse complement.
GGTCACCCCGATCGCCACCAACCCCAAACCGGCGATCGCCCCGGTGGTGCCCCCTTGGGCGGCAAACGCTTGCCAAGCCTCTTCCATAATTTAACGTGGTCTTAATGTTGGCGTACTAGGCTGAATGTAAGGAAGAATACTTGCGTTATGTCTCCAAGCAAAAGCGATCGGCTGTCGTTTCAACCGGATTGGCGGCGCTGGTTGGAGGAGATTTATCGGGATCGGTCTTTGTACCCCTTTGAGGGCGGTCAACCGATTCCTCTGTATCCCCACGAAATTTGGGTGGTGAGCCGGGGGGTGGTGCAATTGACGACGTTGCACTCTTCGGGGGACGAAGTGTTGTTGGGATTTGTCTGCCCATCGATGCCCTTTGGGTTGCCCCTAACCAACTTGGAACCTTACCAGGCGATCGCCCTGTCCGACGCCGATTTGATGCGGTTGACGGTGATGGAGGTGGAACAATCCCCCCAGTTGTCCAAGGGCATTGTGCGGCATTTGGTACGGCGTTTGCAGCAGACCGAGGCGCTGTTGGCTTTGGTGAACCATCGGCGGGTAGAAGACCGGTTGCGGCAGTTGTTGCGGTTGTTGCAGCGGGAAGTGGGGCAAGAGACCAAGGAGGGCACCCGGTTGACGGTACGGCTTACCCACCAGCATTTGGCCAATGCGATCGGCAGCACGCGGGTTACGGTGACCCGGGCTTTGGGGCAACTGCAGGAGGAGGGATGGCTCAGCGTCGATCGCAGCCGGCACATTGTGTTGCACGAGGCGTTGCCCGAAGCGGCAGAGACCGGCTTGGAGATGGGGGTATCCGGGGTCTAATTTTGCCTCCGTTTTGGTGGAACCGGTCGGGAAAGTGGCACAATGCGTGCCATAGGTAGCGACGCATACATGAACGGACAGGCGGCGATAGATACGGTGTGGTTGGTGCCCCTCTACGGATTGTTGGGGGCTTTGCTGACCCTGCCGTGGTCGTTGGGGTGGATTCGGCGATCGGGGCAGCGGCCGGCGGCCTACATCAACCTGCTGATGACCTTGGTTGGTCTGGTGCACAGTGCGGTGTTGCTGTGGGCCACCTTCGATCGCCCGGCCCAGATATTGACGGTACCTTGGTTTCGGTTGGGGGATTGGGATTGGAGCTTGGCGCTGAGCGTATCGGCCGTGAGTGCCGGGGCCTCGTTGTTGATTGCGGTATTGAGTTTGTGTGCCCAGACCTACGGTTTGGCCTCGATGGATACCGATTGGTCGTTGGCGCGGTTTTATGCGTTGATGGGCTTTTTTGAAGGGGCTCTGAGCGGGGTTGCCCTCAGCGATTCGTTGTTGTTGAGCTACGGTTTGCTGGAGCTGCTGACGGTTTCCACCTATTTGCTGGTGGGTTTTTGGTATGCCCAGCCCTTGGTGGTGACGGCGGCCCGGGATGCTTTTTGGACCAAGCGGGTCGGGGATTTGTTTTTGTTGATGGGGATTGTGGCGTTGTCGGCTTTGGCCGGCAGTTTGAACTTTGAGGATTTGGCGGCTTGGGCGGCCCAGGGCAGCACCCAGGAATTTTGGGCCCGCCATCCGGTGGCGGGGGCGTTGTTGGGGTTGGCCCTGATGGCCGGGCCGACGGGGAAGTGTGCCCAAGTGCCGTTGCATTTGTGGTTGGACGAGGCCATGGAGGGCCCCAACCCGGCCTCGGTGATGCGCAATTCGGTGGTGGTGGCCGCCGGCGCCTACGTGTTGGTGCGATTAACGCCGGTGTTGGATTTGTTTCCGGCCACCCGTGCGGCCTTGGTGGGCATCGGCGCGGTGACGGCGGTGGGGGCCTCGCTGGTGGCGATCGCCCAGGTGGACATTAAGCGGGCTTTGTCCCACGGCACCAGTGCCTATTTGGGGTTGGTGTTTGTGGCGGTGGGGATGAACGAAGAATCCTTTGCTTTGTCCTTTTTGCTGACCCATGGCTTGGCCCGGGGGTTGTTGTTCATGAGCACCGGGGCGATCGCCATGACCACCATGACCCAAGATTTAACGGAGATGGGGGGCATTGGGGGGCGGATGCCGGCGACGGCCCTGGCGTTTTTGACGGGGGCGGCGGGCACGGTGGCGTTGTTGCCGTTGGGCAACTTTTGGACATTGTTGGATTGGGGACAACGGTTTTGGCAAACCGCTCCGGCCCTGGTGGGGGTGTTGTTGGCGGTGAACGGGGCCACGGCCTTTGGGCTCACCCGCATTTTCGCGTTGGTGTTTTTGGGCCAACCCCAACCCAAAACCCATCGCACCCCGGAAGTGGGATGGTTGGTGGCGATCCCGTTGTTGGTGTTGGTGGGGTTAACCCTCCATGGGCCCTTGATGTTGGCGGGGTGGCAGGGATGGCCCGCCACGGTATCTTGGCCGTTGGTGTCGCTGTTGGTGGGTTCCGGCGGGTTGGGGGTGCTGGTCGCCTGGTGGATTTACGTGCGTTCCGGATATGCGCCGGGCAGTGCAGTGCCGTTGCCGCCGCGTCCCCTCGCCCTCTTTTGGAAGTCTTTTCAAGATGCCTTGGCCTACGACTTGTACGTGGTGCCCTTCTACCGCCGGACGGTGGTGGCGGCGGTGGCGGGGTTGTCCCGGTTGCTGGTGTGGAGCGATCGCCGTTTGGTGGATGGCTTGGTGAATTGGGTGGGAACCGCATCGGTGGCCGGGGGCGATCGCCTGAAGTACACCGTCAGCGGTCAATCCCAAACCTACGTGTTGACCATTGTGGTGGGGTTGGTACTGGGCATGGCTTTTATCTTGGCCACGGGCCGTTAAATGAAACCGATTGTCTATGGCGGGCCGCAGCGGTGGGGCGGTCAATTTTGGCAAGAATTGGCCCGGGACGTGTGGGCGGCGCGGGAGTTGGCGGGTTGCCTGTTGGTGCGCGACCTGCGGGCCCAATACCGGCAATCTTTTTTGGGCTATTTTTGGGCCTTTGTGCCGCCGCTCGCCGCCGCCATGGGGTTTGCCTTGGCCAAGGATGCCCAGTTGTTGAACGTGGGGGCCACAGCGGTGCCCTATCCCGCCTACGTGATGTTGGGGACGGTGTTGTGGCAGACCTTTGCCCGGGGGGTCTTGGCCCCGTTGACCGCCGTCCGGCAGGCGGCCCCCCTGTTGGCGCGCATTGCTTTTCCCCGCGAAGCCTTGATCTTGGCCCAAGCCGGCCAGATGGCGGTGGATTTTGCTGTGCAACTGTTGCCGCTGATCGGTTTGTTTTGGTGGTTTCGGTTGCCGGTGCCGGTGGCGGGGCCGTTGGCTTTGGTGCCCTTAATTCACCTGGGCTTGCTGGGTTTGGCTTTTGGGCTGTGGTTGGCCCCGTTCGGATTGTTGGTGCAAGATGTGGGGCGAGGCTTGGAAGCGGGTTTGGGGCTCTGGTTTTTCCTCACGCCGGTGGCTATCCGGTGCCCGCCGACGGGTTGTTGGCGCGGTTGGTGACCTGGAACCCGGCCACGCCTTTGTTGGTGGCCGCCCGGGATTTGGCGACGGTGGGGCACCTGAGCCAGCCCCAGGGATTTTGGGTGGCCAGCGCCTTGGCGTGGGGAATTTTTGTGCTGGGTCTGGGTTTTTACCGGGTAACTTTGACCGTTGCCGTTGAGCGGATGGGGGCGTAATTGGACGAATTGATTCGGGTCGAAGGGGTCTCGAAGCGGTTTTGCCGTCACCTGCGGCGATCGCTGTGGTACGGGGTGTGCGACATGGGGGCGCGGGTGTGGGGGCAACATTCGCCAGCGGATCTACGTCCCGGCGAGTTTTGGGCCCTCGACGACGTGAGCTTTGCGGTAAACCGGGGGGAGGCGATCGGGTTGATTGGCCCCAACGGCAGCGGCAAAACCACGTTGTTGCGGATGTTGAGCGGTCTGGTGTTGCCCGATCGAGGCACCGTCACGGTGCGGGGGAAGGTGGCCCCCCTGGTGGCGTTGGGGGCTGGCTTCAGCCCGGTGTTGACAGGGCGGGAAAACATCTATGCCAACATGGCCATCCTGGGGTTGAGTCGACGGCAGATTCGGCAGCGGTTTGAGGCCGTGGTGGATTTTGCCGGCATTGGCGATGCCCTGGAAGCGCCGGTGCAATCCTACAGTTCGGGCATGGCGGCGCGCTTGGGGTTTGCCTGCGCCGTACACACCGATCCCGATGTGTTGCTCATCGACGAAGTGTTGGCGGTGGGCGATGCCAAGTTTCGTTCCAAGTGTTTTCGCAAGCTCTACGAACTGCGGCAACAGGGGGTGGCCTTTGTGTTGGTGTCCCACAGCTCCACGGCCATTACCAACGTGTGCGATCGCGCCCTCTACCTGCTTTGGGGACGCTTGATGCTGGCGGGGGCGGCGACAACGGTGGTCAATGCCTACGAAGAAGACCTGTTTGGGGGCGAAGGCCTGTTGACCCCTGGGGTGGCGATCGCCCCCCTTGCGGCCGACTCGGCTACGGGCATGAAGCTGGTGGGAGTTTGGTTTCGGGATGCCGCCGGCCGGCCCCTCGCCCATCCGGAAACCGGCCAACCGGTGCGGTTGTGTGTGGGGGTGCAATCCGAAATCCGTCCATGCGACCGATGTGGGGTTGCATGTTTTCATTGG
>JAAUUG010000229.1 GCA_012031195.1 Oscillatoriales cyanobacterium SM2_1_8 | reverse complement strand
GCCGAGCGATCGCCCCAGTAGGGCCCCAAGCTGCAATGGGCCGAGCCGGTGACGGGGTCTTCGGGGATGCCCATGGCCGGGGCAAAAACCGAGACACAAAATCGGTGGCGGTATCGGCGGCGGGGGCGGTAATCACCAAGGCTTGGGCGGCGGGCAAGGCGGCGATCGCCCCCAAATTCGGTTGGAAATTCACCACGGCGGCTTCGGCGGGCAGCAACCCCAGGGCATAGGGCCCGGCCAACCCCAAGGGCTCTACCCCCAGGGCAGACAGGGCTTGGGCCAAGGGAGGGGGACAGGCCGTGGTGGGCATGGCCGGAAAGTCCAGGCGGATTTGACCGTTCTGCACCGTGGCCGTCAACGCGCCGCTGCGGGTCGCGAACCCATAGGGCGGCACCAACCCCCGTTCCCGCAAAAACCAGGCGGTGGCCAGGGTGGCATGGCCGCACAAATCCACTTCTTGGGTGGGGGTAAACCACCGCAATTCGTAGGTATCGCCCACGGGCCACACAAAGGCGGTTTCCGAAAGGTTCATCTCGGCGGCGATCGCCCGATGCTGCCCTTCGGCCAAGGGTTCGTCCAGCCAAACCACCGCTGCGGGATTCCCCCCAAACGGGCGATCGGCAAAGGCGTCGATAATCGCAATTTCCAGCATGGTTCCTCCAAAGTCCCCCCTCCCCCCCGGTTGCGGAGCTTGCCGAAGCAGGGAGAGGGAGTCAAACTAATTCTCGTCGGTGCGGGCCAACAACACGGGGCAGGGGGCATTCACCCGCACGTAGTCGGATACGGAAGACCCCAACAACCGATCCAGATCTGGCAACCCCCGGGCAATGGACGGCCGGCGATCGGCGGAACCCACCACCACCAACCCCACGTTGTTGTCTTCAGCAGCTTGGCAAATCTCCCGGGCAATGTCGCCCCGCCGCAAAAACTTTTTGTGGGCAACCCCCAAACGATTCAATTTGGCGCCGGCTTCGGCCAAAATGGTATCGGTTTCGGCGGTGTCGGTTTCGTCCCCCTGTTTCACCACCCGCAACAATTGAATTTCTGCATCTTTGCTGCCCTGCAACAGGTTGGCGGTGAGGGTCAGGGCAAAGTTGGCGGCGGCGCTGCCATCGACCGACACCATCACCCGGCGAATGGCTTTGATGTAGACATCGTCCTTCACCAAGATCATGGGCACCGAGGCCAACTGAAAAACGTATTGGCTGACGGAATTGGCCAAAATGGCCTGCAGGCGACCCAGCCCCCGCGAGCCCATGACCAGAAAATCGGGCTGGAGGGCGGCGGCCACTTGGCACACCACATCTTTGGGTTCCCCTTCCTTGAGCATTTTGGTGAGGGTGCCTCCTTGGGGCAACCGCAGGCTGTTGGCTTCTTTCTCTAAAATGCGTTCCCCCGCCAACCGGTATTCCGTCAGGCCTTCGCTGCTGGCGGCAACGGGAATGACGTGCAAAACCGATACCTGGACGTTTTGCAGACTGGGCAGGGCCATCAGCATGTTGGCCATCTCCCGCGATCGCCCGGAACCATCGACCGTGACCAAAATTTGTTGCAGCATCTTCTTTCTCGGCGCTAAGCTCTCCCCGTTCTACTCCAGTTGGGGGCGATCGCCCGCGGCCTCTTTACGGTTCTTCGCATAACCCCACACTGCGCAACAAGGTGGCGGTATAGGGATGTTCGGGCTGGGTCAAGACTCGATCGCTGGGGCCGCTTTCGACGATTTGCCCGCGGTACAACACCGCCACCCGCGGACAAAACCACCGGGCGATCGCCAAGTCGTGGGTCACAAAAACATAGGTCAAGTTGAATTCGGTTTGCAGGGCCAACAACAAGTCCAAAATTTGCCGCTGGATGGTCACGTCCAACATGCTGACGGGTTCATCGCACAACAGCAGTTGAGGCCGCAGCAACAAGGCCCGGGCGATCGCCACCCGTTGCAATTGCCCCCCCGACAGTTCCCGGGGCCAGCGCTCCCCCAAACCCGCCAAGCCCACCTTGGTCAAGCCAAAATCCACATCGGCCGCGGCTTGGGCCCGGGACACCCCATGGGCGACCAAACCGTCCGCCAGGGTTTGGCGAACGGTTAAATGGGGCGGCAACGAAGCCCGGGGGTCTTGAAAAATGAGTTGGTAGCGCCGGCGCGATCGCCGCAGGGCTTCCCCCCGCAACGCCGTGAGGTTTTGCCCATCCAGCCAGACTTCTCCCTGGTCGGGGTTGAGGGCCCGGGCCAACACCCGCAGCAACGTGCTTTTGCCGGAACCGCTTTCGCCGACAATGCCGAACCGTTCGCCGGTGCCCACCGTCAGGCTCACGTTGTCGAGGGCCCGCAGGGAACGGCGTTGCCAGGGGGGCCCCGTCCAATACTGTTGGCTCAGGTTTTGGGCCACCAGCAAATTTTGCGCAGGGGCGATCGCCTTGGGTTCCCGCCGGGTTATGGCCACCAATTGCCGGGTGTAGGGATGTCGGGGTTGGGCAAACACTTGGGGGGTGGGCCCCTGCTCCACGATCGCCCCTTCCTTCAAAACTGCCAGGCGATCGGTGTGGCGGGCCACCAACCCCAAATCGTGGCTCACCAACAGCAGGCCCATGTCCCGTTCCCGCCGCAGTTGCCCCAACACCTGCAACACTTCCGCCGCCACCGTGGCATCCAAGCTGGTGGTGGGCTCATCGGCGATCAACAACCCCGGATCCAGCAACAACGCCAGGGCGATCGCCGCCCGTTGCCGCATGCCGCCGCTGAATTCGTGGGGGTACTGGTTGGCACGGCTCGGCTCCAGTTGGGCCGCCAGGAGGGCCGATCGCAACTTGGCCTGACGCTGACCGCGGCCGAGGTGGGGGCGCAGCACCCGCAACACCTCCAAACCGTGATCGGCAATGGTTTTCAGGGGATTGAGCCGGGTCATGGGGTCCTGAAACACAAACCCGGTTTTTTGGCGACGTTCCGCCACGCGGTGCGCCCCGTCAACCGCGATCTCCCCGGTGGCTTGGGCCGTAGGGGGCAACAACCCCAAGACCGCCCGGGCAAGGGTAGACTTGCCGGAACCGCTTTCCCCCACCAAACCCAACGCTTCGCCGGGGGCCACCTGCAACGAAACCCGATGGAGCACCGGCTCTCCACCGTAGGCCACCGTCAACCCGGCAATGCGCAGCCGCATCCGCAGCTACAGTTTCACTTCGATATCTACCCCTGAAGCCAAGTCCAGCTTCATCAGGGCATCGATGGTCTTGGCCGAAGGTTGGTAAATGTCGATAATCCGGCTGTGGGTGCGGGTCTCGAAATGCTCCCGCGAATCCTTGTCGATGTGGGGCGATCGCAGCACACAATAGATCCGCCGGCGGGTGGGCAGGGGGATGGGGCCCACGGCCGTCGCGTTGGTGCGGTTGGCGGTTTCAACGATTTTTTCGCAGGAACTATCCAACAATTTGTGATCGAAAGCCCGGAGGCGGATCCGAATTTTTTGCTGTTGCAGGGTGACCACGGTTCGTATTTGAAAAGACAGTATCCCCCATGGTACCGCGTTTGGTTGCCCTTCAGCAAGGGGGCCAACTTTTGGTATGCTCAGCCCAAATTGCCAAAAGAAAAAGCCATGCGGGGATGGGCGATCGCCGGGGTTTGGTTGTTGGGGGGTACGGCCGCCTGGGCCCAGCCGGTGGTGCCGGAGGGGTTGACCCGGTTGGGTGGAGCAGGGCACCCTGCGGCAAATTGAAGGGGGGCGTTTGGAGGGGGCCAACCTTTTCCATTGGTTTCGGGTGTTGGACGTTCCCACGGGCACCCAAGTGCGGTTTCAGAACGATTTGGGGGTGCAAAACGTTTTGGCGCGGGTCACCGGCGGACTCCCTTCCCGCATCGATGGGGTGTTGGCGGCCAACGGTACGGCCAACCTGTTTTTGGTGAACCCCAGCGGCATTGTGTTTGGCCCCAACGCCCAATTAAACCTCGGTGGTTCGTTTTTGGCGACCACGGCGGAAACCGTGGTGTTTGGGGAGGGGGCCTTTGGGCGATCGCCTGCTCCCAGTCCGGTGTTGCGGGTGGGGGTGCCCCTGGGGTTGCAGTTTGGCGAAAACCCGGCCCCCATCGGCGTGTTTGGCAACGGTCAGCCGGCGAGCACCGTCGGGGTGGCGCGGCCCTTCGATCCGGCATTGGGCGGGTTGCGGGTGACTCCGGGTCAGACGATCGCCTGGTGGGCGGAGACATTTTGGTGGGAGGGGGGAATTTTGCAGGCGCCGGGGGGGGAAGTGGTCTTGGGCGGGTTGGCGGGCCCGGGTTCGTGGGGTTTGCCGCCGACGGTCTCCAATTGGGGGAGGGGGTGCCCCCCAGCAACCTGGTTCTCCGGGAAAATGCGGGCATCAACGTTCTGACCGAGACCGATGGGGGCACCGTACGTCTGACCGGACAAAACATTGCGATCGCCGACAGTTTGATTTCCGCCGGGATTGGGGCCGGAGCCGAGGGCACCCAGGCCGGTAGCCTGCTGGTGCGTGCCGACAACCGGTTTGACCAGGTGGGGGGCCGCCTCGAAAACAACGTCAATGCCGGGGCCCAAGGCAACAGCGGCAACATTGATATTCGGGCCGCCACGGTCGCGTTCACGCAGGCGATCGCCAGCACCAGTTATTTGGGGTCGCGGCCCGCCCTCGATTTCGCCGGGGATGTGGAGGTGCAGGCCACCCAAACCCTCACGTTGCGGGACAGCCGCTTGGAAAGCAACGGTTTTTTGGGGCGGGTGCGGATCGCCGGCGGCGAAATCGCGGTTCAAGATAGCCAACTGCGGGCCACCAGCACCACCGATGCGATCGGCGAAGGGCAATTCAATGTGGTGCAAATGCGGGCGGGGGCGACCTGGTTTGACCGACACCGCCGCCAGCACCAGCAATCGGGGATCGGGGTTTGCCGGGGGATGTGCGTTTTGGATGCCGGGGG
>JAAUUG010000009.1 GCA_012031195.1 Oscillatoriales cyanobacterium SM2_1_8 | reverse complement strand
TAAAATTGGTGCCCTCCAACCTGGCGGCGCCAGGTTGGCCCCCACCAGTTCCGCCCGCTGAAAAATCCCGTGGCTGGCATTGGTACGGCAAAAAGTGGCTTGCAAGAGGTAGGCGCCTCCCGCAAAAACCCCGTTGAGGTTGGCAGCGGTCAAATCGGCCCGGAACAAATCCACATCCCGGAGGGTGGCCCGACTCAGGTTGGCCCCCTGCAATTGGGCTCCTGCCAGGTTGGCGTTGCTGAGGTTGGCCCATCGCAGATCCGCCGCCTGCAGGTTGACTTCCCGCAACGGCAGCCGGTGCAAATTGGCCCCGCTCAGGTCGGGACGCGCTTCGGGGTTCTGTTCCCGCCACCGATTCCAATGGGCGCTCCCTTGCTTGAGGATCGCCAGATGCTCCCGATTGGCCATATCCTTGTACCCCATTGCCGCGTCGGGCAAAGCATGGCGAATTTGGCCCGGCTTGCAAACCAGAAAATGTCGGAGAAGGCCACCTGTGCCCCCCCGGGGAAAGTTTGGCGGCGATTCCCCGGCCATGGTAAGGTAGCGACAGCAAGTGCCCGCCGCAACAACCCTATGGAAACTGGCCTATGGAAATAGGAGCCTACGCACCGGACTTTGAGTTGCCCAGTACCGGTGGAGATGTGGTTCATCTCACCAAATGCCTCGCCAAGTACACGGCCGTGGTGGTGGTGTTTATGTGCAACCACTGCCCCTACGTCAAAGCTTACAAGGATCGGCTGATTGCCCTCCAACGGGATTTTGCCGAACGTGGGGTTCTGTTTGTCGGCATCAACGCCAACGATGAAGAGAAATACCCTGAAGATGGCTTCGAGAAGATGAAAGCCTATGGCGCCGAATGGGGGCTCAATTTTCCCTACCTGCGCGATCGCACCCAGGATGTGGCGGAAGCGTTTGGGGCTCGTTGCACGCCGGAACCTTTTCTGTTGGATCGTCAGGGCATTTTGCGCTACCGCGGCCGCATCGACGACAACTACAGCAACCCCGACGCCGTGACCCGTCAAGACCTCCGGGAAGCGATCGAGGCGGTGTTGGGCGATCGGGAACTAACCCAGCCCGTGGAGCCGGCGATCGGTTGCTCGGTCAAGTGGTTCGCCTAAGCTTATTTTCTGGGGGCGCCAAGGAAAAGGGGGTTTGTGGGCACAGCCCCCAGTTAGGGGTTTCCCCCCTGCACCCCGTCCCAACTCAGTTATTTACAGATATATCTTTTGCAAGCTAAGGGGACTTCGGTATGCTGGTGAAATCAACCACGCGCCATATTCACATTTTTGCCGCGGCGTTGATCGACGGTGAGTTGGAGCCCAACGAAACCGATCTGACGCTGGATGTAGATCCGGACAACGAGTTGAATTGGACAGACGGTGCTTTGCGCAAGGTCTACGGGCGGTTTGAGGGGTTGGTGGCGGAGTACAACGGGGCTGAATTGACGGACTATACGCTGCGTCGCATTGGTTCCGACCTCGAACATTTTGTGCGATCGCTGTTGCAAGCTGGAGAAGTAACCTACAACTTGAAACATCGGGCCCTCAACTACAGCATGGGTTTGCCCCAAATTGTGCCGGTGGAAGGCGTAGAGGGCCCGGAAGCGCTGCCCAGCAGCTAGCTTGGGGTTTTATCCAAACCACTTCATTTAAGTGTTTATCTCAGTGTTTTTAATCTAATCTTGATCTAAGAATTGGGGAGGGTTGGCATGGCGGAGACACCGGAGACGGCAACAGAGACAGCACCAGAAACTGGGGCGCAGGGGGCGCCCCCCAAAGCCACGCGGCCGGCCAAGGAAAAAGCCCCGGCTTTGGAGGATTTGCCGTTTGCGGAGTTTGTGGGGCAATACTTTGGGCCGAAGCTGGGGGAGGCGCTGCAGGCGGCTGGGGCCACGGATGCGGTGGTAGAGGTGCAGGAGTTGCAGGTGCGGGGGCGTTGGGGCAGCCATCAGTTTGCGGTGTACTTTGCGAAGCCGGAACTGGGTGCTCAGAAAGCCTTTGCCTGTGGCCCGCGTTGCCGCGCCTTGGACACGGTGGAGCCATTTTTGATCGATGAGCGCAAGATCACGTTGGATTTGTTGGTTTTTGGGGTGATGCAGCGGTTGAATGCGCAGAAGTGGCTGACGGCAAACTAGAAACCAACCGGCGGTGGCAACGCTGGTTGATGGTGGGGCTGGCGTTTTTTTTGCGCATTGTTTGTGGCGCAAGCCCTGATCGAAAGCGGGCGATCGCCGCAGGCCCAGACGCAGCTTGATGCGATCGAGACCGATTTGCGGTTGTTGGCGCGGTTTGGGGAAGAGCAAGACCTGTTGCCCCAAGCCTTGAAGCAGTACCGGCAGACGCGGGAATCCAATCGGCGGGTGGCGCTGCCAACGGGTTTGGATGTGCGGATTGGGTTGCTGGAGGTGGCCCAGGGCGATCGGGCGGCCGCGGTGGCGACGTGGCAGGGGGCAATTCAAGCAGAGACGGCGCCAACGGTCGATGCCTACGCGGCGCGCATATTGGAGGGGTTGTGGAGCGAGCCCCCGGCGATTTTGCCGGAAGCCGAGGCGACGCTGCAAGAGCGGTTGGACGGGTGGTTTCGGGGGGTGGCCCTGACGCGGTTGTACGAGTTGCAACAGCGCGATCGCGAGCGGGAGCGTCTGCGGGCCGCGACGTTGGCGCTGGGGGACAAAGCCCGTCGGCGTTTGTGGTGGGTGAACGGCATCCCGGTGGCGATTGGGGGATTGGGGACGTTGCTGGGCCTTGGCTTGGGGATTCAGCGCTGGTTGTGGCCGGGGCGATCGCCGTTGCGGGCTGGGGAGCCTTGGGAGGCGGTACCCTGGCCCTGGGAGCGCTCTTTGGAAGTGATGGTGTTTTGGCTGGCGAGCTTCATTGCCCTGTCCCAGGTGTTGCCGGGGCTGTTGCTGTTGCTGGCGGCGGGGTTGCAGCGGTGGGTGGGGGGCTCGCCGTTTCGGTACCAGGCGGCAACGGTGTTGCTGTCCTACGGGTTGACGGTGGGGCCTGTGGTGCCTTTGGTCAGGGGTTGCGTGCGGGAGTTTGGGTGGCAAAGCCGGTGGCGGGAACTCTGGGTTTTCGATGGGCAGGGGGTAGCCTGGGCCTTGGGGGGCTACGGGGTGGCAATGCCTTTGGTGCTGGCGGCTTCCTGGCTGAGCGATCGCCTGTGGCAGGGGGCAGGGGGGGGGCAATCCCCTGTTGCCGATTTTGGTGGAAAGCCAAGACAATGGGGCCAAATTTTTGCTGTGGTTGACGGTGGCGGTGGCGGCTCCGATCGCCGAAGAGCTCTTGTTTCGAGGCTTTTGGCTGCGATCGCTGTTGGGGGTGTTGCCGACCTGGGGGGCGATCGCCCTCAGCGCGGTGGGGTTTGCGGTGGTGCACCTCAACGTGGCCGATCTAATTCCCCTCACGGTGTTGGGAGCGGTGTTGGGGTTTGTGATGGTGCGATCGCGGCGGTTGCCGGCGGTGATGCTGTTGCATGCCCTCTGGAATACCGGCAGTTTTGTGGCCCTGTTGGCGTTGGGACGGGTGGATGGCTGACGCGGAGGTTTCCCAACTCCTGGGCCGTCTCAATCAACGGTTGCAGCAGGGGGGATGCGGGTTGCAGGTTGAACAACGGGGGCAGCGGCTCCATCTGCGGGGCACCTTGCCCCCCAAACCCGACAGCGATCGCCTGTATCCTTCCCAGCAACGCTGGCCCTTGGGGTTGCCGGCCACCATCGAGGGGGTGCAGCAAGCGGAAATCCAGGCCAAACTGTTGGCGGTACGCCTGTGGGAAGGGACTTTTCGATGGCAGGATCGGCAGGATCCAGGGCTGACCCTGGGCGATCGCCTGGAGGCCTTTGCCGCTCATTTTTGGCAGCAACGGGGGGCAACCCCCGCGCCCGTGCCACCTGGGAAAAAGCCTATGCTCCCTACCTCCGCCAGCTCCAACAAACCGCCGCCCGTTATCCCGAGCTTTCGCCGGGGGAGTGGTTTTACCGGACGGCCATGGCTTGGCCGGTGGAGGCACGCAGTCGGCAGGTGGGCATCACGGCGTTGCGATCCCTCCAACAATTTTGGCAACTCGAATTGCCCTTTGCCTGGGAACAAGTGAAAGGCACCTACGGCCGTCGTCAAGGGCGCGAACGGCATCTGCCCGACGACACCACCGTTGTTGCCCACTACCACCGGCTGCCCAAGGGGCCCTGGCGCCAAGTGTATGGCTTGATGGCAGCGTTTGGGCTGCGCAACCACGAAGTGTTCTTTTGCGATCGCCAACCGTTGCAACAGGGGGAAAATCGCCTGGAAGTCGGTGTCACCACCAAAACCGGCGCCCATCAAGTTTGGGCCTTTCCCCCCGAATGGGTTGAGGAGATGGATCTGCGATCGCCGAGCCCTTTGCCGCGCCTACGCCTCGATTTGCGCCACACCAGCCTGCAACGGATCGGTCAGCAGGTTACCCAACAATTTCGGCGCTACGACCTGCCGTTTGCCCCCTACGATCTCCGCCATGCTTGGGCCGTGAGGGTCTTGCGCTACGGTCTGCCCGATGCGATCGCCGCGCAGATGATGGGTCACTCGTTGGCGATCCACAACCGAACCTACCAACGGTGGATTGCCCAACGGGATCAAGGGGCAGCCATGGCTGCGGCCTGGCAACAACGGCAAACCGACCTGGCAAGAACCGCGGGTTAAACCCTGAAACCACCTCCCAAACCGGGACAAGGAGCATCCAGAAGTGGTTTGACTCCCTCGCCCTGTGAGGGTGGGCTTCGACTTCGCTCAGCCCGCGGCAGGCGGGTGCCGAGAAACCAAACTTTCCCCGCAATCCATCTTCATTCTTAACAAAAATTAACATTAACTTTCTTCACAAGTCGGAATTGCTCCGACTAAGGCTGTGGAAAACTCCAGGAAAACCTCGTTTTTTCTGTGGAAAACTCGGCAAAAAATGTGGAAAAAAAAGCGGGTCTTGGGGAAAACTCATTTTATATTCCCCACCCTGTGGAAAAACTCCCCGACTTTTCCACAGGGTTTTCCACAGGTCAAAAAGCCGGCAAAGGTTTCGGCAGGGGGATCGCGGGTGGTTTTCCACAATTTCCACAGGCCCTACTACTACTACTATCTTTGAAATTTAATTAGATTAGAAGAAGAAAGAGGCTGGGCCAAATCGTTGGATTTGGACGGCTTGAAGCAACGGTGATAGGATGGGCACCGTGGATGTTTTGGCTTGCCATGAAGTTTGTCTGTCCCCAAAACCAGTTGACCGGGGCGATCGCGTTGGCCAGTCGGGCGGTGGCTGCAAGACCGGATCGGCCGGCGTTGGCGGGGGTTTTGCTGGTTGCCGACCTGGAAGCGCAGACCTTGGCGTTGACCGGTTTCAACTTGGAAGTGGGGATTCACCTGACGGTGGCGGCGGCGGTCAAGGAAAGCGGCGAATTGGTGTTGCCGGCCAAGCTGTTCGGCGACATTGTGAGTCGGTTGCCGGAATCGGATGTGACGGTGACCGTGCGTGAGGTCACGGCGGTGTTGGCCTGTGGTTCCAGCCGTTATGAGATTCAGGGATTGCCGGCGGCGGAGTTTGAGGATTTGCCGGTGGTGGATGCCCAGGAAACCCTGTATTTGCCCGTGGAAAAGCTGTTGGAGGGGTTGCGGGCTTCGTTGTTTGCGGCGGCCACCGACGAGACCAAGCAGGTGTTGCGGGGGGTTCGGGTGACCGCTTCCGCCGAGCGGTTGGAATTGGCGGCCACCGACGGGCATCGGCTGGCGGTGGTGGAGATGGCTTTGGTGGAGCCGGGGGCCGAGGCTCCGGTGGCCATGGCCAATTTGGAAGCGACCATTCCGGTCCGCACGTTGCGGGAGCTGGAGCGGATGTTGATGCCGTTGCCGGAGGTGGCGGTGGCGGTGCAGTGCGATCGCGCCCAGGTGACATTTGCCAGCGGCGATCGCCGTCTCACCTCGCGGTTGTTGGACGGGGCCTATCCCAACTATCGCCAACTGTTGCCGGCTCAGTTCGAGCGTGAAGTGACCTTGGAGCGCAAGCAGTTGGTGGCGGCTTTGGAGCGGGTAGCCATTCTCGCCGATCGCAAAAACAACATTGTGAAATTGACCATTGATGCGATCGCCCAGGAAGTGAAGCTCTCGGTGGAAGCGCCCGACTTGGCCAACGGCAGCGAAACTTTGACGGTACAGGCTTCGGGGGAGAGCATCGACATTGCGTTCAACGTGCGCTACCTGTTGGATGGGTTGAAGGTGATGGATGCGGCGGAGGTGCAATTGCGGTTGAACGGTGCGGTGCAGCCGGCGGTGTTGCAGCCTTTGGGCAGTACGAAAATGAGTTATCTGATTATGCCGGTTCAGATTCGTTCCTAGGGGTTTTATGCCAACGCTGTGCATCACCGGCATTGATACGGGGGTCGGCAAAACGGTGGTGACGGCCGGGTTGGCGGCGCGGTGGCAGCGGGATTGCGGTCGCGAAAACGTAGCGGTGTTGAAGCCGGTGCAGGCGGGGGTCGGCGATCGCGAGTACCTGCAGCGGGTGTTGGGTTTGCGGCAAACCTTGGCGGAAATTTGCCCGGCTTATTACGAAACGCCGATTGCCAGCGCGATCGCCCAATACCGAGAACAAAAATTGCTGGATTTGGGGGCAATGTGGCAGGCTTACCAAACCTTGGGGCAGCGGTACACCCATGTGGCGATCGAGGGGGTTGGTGGGTTGGGCACCCCCCTCACCTGGGATTACACGGTGGCCGATTGGTTGCGGGATTGGCGGGTGCCGGCGGTGCTGGTGGTGCCGGCGCGGTTGGGGGCGATCGGGCAGACGGTGGCGGCGGTGGCTCTGGCCCGGCAGACCGGCGTAAAATTGCTCGGCTTGGTGGTGAATGTTTTTGGGGGTGGGGGTTTCGGCCCAACAGGCTTTGGCGGATTGGGCTCCCCCGGCTCTGCTGGAAAACTTGGTCAACGTGCCGGTGTTGGGGGTGTGGCCGCAGGTCGCTGACTTGGAAGATCCCGAAGCTTTGGCCAGGGCGGCCCTGGCCGTGGATTGGCCCTAATCCCCAGAGGGAGCGCCCGTTCCTGCTAGCCTACGTTTTTGATTTGGTTTATGGCTTAGGGGATTGGGTTGGGGTTGCGGCCCGCACTTGGGTCAACAATTGTTCCATTTCCGCCAACGCAACCGCTCCCGCCAACGGCCGACCGTTCATCAAGAAGAAGGGTGTGCCTTCAATTCCCAACGCCCGCCCCAGTTCCACATCCCGCTCGATCGCGGCGGCGGTTTCCGGGCTTTGGCGATCGCGATCGAACTGTTCCCGGTTCAACCCCAGTTCCTCGGCCAGGTTGATGTACAGGGTTTCCCCCAATTCCTTTTGCCGGGCAAACAGGCGATCGTGGTATTCCCAAAATTTGCCTTGGTTTTGGGCGGCGTGGGCTGCTTTGGCCGCCGGCAGGGCTTCGGGGTGAATTTGGGACAGCGGAAAATGCTTGAACGTCAGCGCCACTTCCCCGCCGTGCTTCGCCATGAACTCGTCCACCGTGGCCTTGGCCCGGGCACAAAATGGGCACTGAAAATCGGAAAATTCCGCCAAAATCACCACTTGGGTGGCTTCTCCCAACACCGGCCCCCCTTGAATCAGGATGGAAGGGCCTTCCCGGAATTGGGCCAACAGGCGATCGCGGGCGGACTGGGCGGCGTTGCTTTGGCGCTGTTGGTAGGCCTGCACCGACTCCAAAATCACCTCCGGTTGGCGACGGATGATGTCCACCACCTTGGCTTCCAAATCGGCATCCGACAGCGCGGCTTGGCAGCCCGTCAACAACAGGGCCAACAGGCGATCGCCCACACAGCAAAACGGTTCATGGTTGATTCTCAAAGGGGGGGCACTGCTTGTAGAGGGGGGAGCTGCGATCGAAATTGCAACTGTAGACCGCCGGTTCTTGCCAACTGAGGGGAATTTCCAAGAGGTCGCGGGCGCCGGTAAATCCTTGCATCAAAAAGACCCCCAAGGCAAAGGCGTTCATGGCTCCATGGAGGCGGCGCCAGGTGTGGGAGCGATCGCGGTAAATGTCGGTAATGGTGGCCAACGACAACACCATGAGCAGGGTGGCCAGGATGCCAAAGTAAAAATGCGACACCATCCAATCAAAGTCGCGGCGGAAAATGGCTCCGTATTTGGTGGCATCGAAGAGGGGGGCCCGGCCAAACAGCGCATCTTGGAACCCCAGCACCACAATGCCTACCGCCGTCAACCCCCCAAAAATGTAGGTCCAGGGGGCTTCGCGGGACAGGTACAACAGCCCCAAAGAAACCGCCGTCACCACGAAAAACGCCAACACCAAATAGGCCTGCAGGGGTTCTTTGGTGAACAACTCGTTGCGGGCCATGTATTTCAGGCTGGGATGCAGCAACCCCAACAACGATCCGCCCACCACCCCACCCGCCAACCATTTGCCGTATTTGACGTGTTCGCTGCCCACCACGGCAGGAATGCGGGATTTGGCCCCTTCGCCTTGGGTTTGCAACCGCCGCTGACGGGTTTGCCAAGCCATCGCGCTCACAATCCCAATCAACGGGAACACAAAAGCGACCACAAACACAGGATGGACAATGCGGAACAGGTCGATCCAGTTGAGATCGGTCATGGTTGAGCACCCCACAAGAAATCTTTTCCATTTTAGACCTGCCGGTCGCCGCGAAACCCGCCGGCTTTGCTACAACGGATAGGGTAGATGGAGCATAAAATTACGGTGCCGCTGCGTCAACATCCCGAAAAGTTGCAAGCCCGCTTGGCGGAAATCCCCGTCGATCCCGGCGTATACCTGATGCGCGATCGCCACGACGGCATTTTGTATGTGGGCAAATCGAAATGTTTGCGGCAACGGGTGCGCTCCTATTTTCGGCCCAAGGCGGAGCATTCCCCCCGCATCGCCGCCATGGTGGAGTTGGTAGAAGACATCGAGTTTATTGCCACCGACACCGAAGCCGAAGCCCTGGCCCTCGAAGACAACCTGATCAAAAAACATCAGCCGTACTACAACGTTCTGCTGAAGGACGACAAGCAATATCCCTATGTGTGCATTACTTGGTCGGAGACCTACCCCCGCATTTTTATGACCCGGCGGCGACGGCAGGGGGAAGCCCGCGATCGCTATTACGGCCCCTACGTGGATGCGGGGGCCCTGCGCCGCACCCTGGCGATCCTGAAACGGGTGTTTCCGTTGCGGCAACGGCCCCGCCCCCTCTACAAAGATCGCCCCTGTTTGAATTACCACATCGGGCTGTGTCCGGGGGTCTGCCAAGGTCTCATTTCTGCCGAAGACTACCGCCAAACCGTCCGCCGCATTGCCGCGATTTTCCAGGGTCGCACCCAAGAGCCGATCGCCGAGATGGAACGGGAAATGGCGATCGCCTCCGAAAATTTGGCCTTCGAGAAAGCGGCCCTCCTGCGCGATCGGATCGCCACCCTGCAACGGTTGGGGGCCGATCGCAAAGTTTCGTTGCCGGACGACACCGTGGCCCGGGATGCGATCGCCCTGGCCGCCGACGAAGAACGGGCCTGCATCCAGTTGTTTCAGATTCGGGCTGGCAAGTTGGTGGGACGGTTGGCCTTTACCGCGCCGGGGGGCAGCGAGCCGGGGGCCCTGTTGCAGCGGGTGTTGGAAGCCCACTACCAAACCTGCGAACCCCGGAAATCCCCAACGAAATCCATACCCAATACCCCCTCCCCGAAGCCGAAATCCTGGCGGCCTGGCTCAAACAAAAACGGGGCAGCAAAGTTGGGATCGCCACCCCCCAGCGCCAACAAAAAGCGGAATTGATCGAATTGGTGGAGCGCAACGCCCGCTACGAACTGGAGCGGCTGCAACGGCAACGCGATCGCGATCGGCAAAGCCTGGAGGATTTGATGGTGTTGTTGGATTTGCCCGATGTGCCGGGGCGGATCGAGTGCTACGACATTTCCCATTTGCAGGGCAGCGATGCCGTGGGCAGCCAAGTGGTGTTTGTAGATGGGGTGCCCGCCAAACAACACTACCGGCACTACAACATCAAAAATCCCAACGTCCAGAACGGGCGATCGGACGATTTTGCCAGCCTGGCGGAGGTGCTGGGGCGGCGTTTTCGCAAATACGGCGGCAATCCCCACCCCGAAGACCCGGATTTTCCGGACGTGGTGGTGATCGATGGGGGCAAAGGCCAACTTTCGAGCGTGATGACCATTCTGGAAAAGCTGGAATTGGACGAAGCCCTGACCGTCATTAGCCTGGCCAAAAAGCGGGAAGAAATTTTCTTGCCCGGCCAAAGCCAGCCCCTGCGCACCGATCCCGAACAACCGGGGGTGCAATTGTTGCGGCGACTGCGGGATGAGGCCCACCGGTTTGCGATTTCGTTCCATCGCCAGAAACGCAGCCAGCGGCTCAAAACCTCCTACCTGGATCGGATTCCCGGTTTGGGGCACCACCGCCAAAAACAATTGTTAAGCCGGTTTCACTCCATCGACTATTTGCGGCAGGCCACCGCCGCCCAAATTGCCGAAACCCCCGGCATTGGCCCGAAATTGGCGGAAATCGTTTACCAGCATTTGCACCCATCTCCCACCTTGGCAGAAGAAAACGCTGACCCCGGCATTCCGGTATACTAAAACCCGTAGCCAAATGCGCCTGAAATCCCGTTTAGACGTTCCCGGATGCGGGAGGTTCAACCTCAAACCGCGTCCAATTTCAGGCAAGGGCGGCCAAGCTCGGCAAAAGAAAGTCAGCTTGGTACCCCCAGGGAAGCGGCAGCGGGTGGCATGGGGCAAGTGTGAGGAGGCGAGAACGAGGCAAATATGGATGCGATCGCAGCGGATCGGGTCGGTCGGGTTGGCCAAAACTCGGCGGTGGCCCTCCTGGCAACTTCCATCAAGCCGGCGAGTCGGGTCTACCGATTGCAAAATCCGACGGGTCGCCGCGGTGGCAGATGTATCGATTCCCTTCCACGTTGTACCTGCATGGGGTGCTCAACGATCTGGTGGGGGCGGTACCCTTGCCCTGGCAAGGGGAAGTGCGCTTGGGTTTGCAAGAAGCTTTGGTGAATGCGGTCAAACACGGCAACGGTCTGGACGACCAGAAGTGGGTCACGGTACGATCGCGGCATGAGGTGCGGCCCGACGGGCATCACAGTTGGTGGGCGATCGCCGATGAAGGGGTCAGCGCCTCAAAATCGGCCCACTTAACCCAGATCGCGGCGATGGGAACCCGGCTTTGTCCCGAAGATGCCGAGGGGGGCCGGGGCTGGTTTATCCTGCAACAGCTTTTTCAACGGGTGCATTGGGATGGGGAGCGTCACCAGCTCTCCCTGTACAAAAATATGGGCCCGCATACCCCGCCCCTGCTGGCGTAGTCCCCCTGTACAAAGTCATTGTCTTTGGGTATTTTGGTATAGTCATTTTGCGTAACGATGAGACAAAAAAACTGGGTTGCAGGGGCGAAGCCCCGGCCCTGGATTTTTTTGGACTTTTGTTCGGCAGGAAAAACGTCTCATTCTTATAGCTGTTTTGCATAGCGACGAGACGAAACAAGTCGGGTCGCAGGGGCGAAGCCCCCGCATTGGTTCTATATTTCTGTTTTGAGAGAAAAACCGTGCCGACGCTTGGGGTCAACATCGATCATGTCGCGACCGTGCGGCAAGCGCGGCGCACCGTAGAGCCCGATCCGATCGCCGCGGCGGTGTTGGCGGAACTGGCGGGGGCCGACGGCATCACGGCCCACCTGCGGGAAGACCGTCGGCACATTCAAGATCGGGATGTCCGGTTGTTGCGGCAAACGGTGCGTACCCATCTCAACCTGGAGATGGCGGCGACCCCGGAAATGGTGGCGATCGCCTTGGAGGTGCGCCCAGATTACGTGACGTTGGTGCCGGAGCGGCGGGAAGAGGTCACCACCGAAGGCGGCTTGGATGTGGTGGCGGCGGGCGATCGCCTCGCCCAGGCGGTAACGCGGTTGCAACAGGCGGAAATCCCCGTGAGTTTGTTTGTGGATGCCGAGGCGGCCCAACTGCAGGCGGCGGCGGCCACGGGGGCCCGTTTTGTGGAGCTGCACACCGGAACCTATGCCAACGCCCTGACGGACTCGGCGCGGGAACGGGAATTGGCCGTGTTGAAGGAGGGCACCGCCCTCGCCCTGGGGTTGGGGTTGCGGGTGAACGCGGGTCACGGTCTGACCTACTGGAACGTGCAACCGGTGGCCCAAATCCCCGGCATGGAAGAACTCAACATTGGCCACAGCATCATCGCGCGGGCGGTGTTGGTGGGCTTGGAACGGGCGGTGCGGGAAATGAAAGCCTTGGTGGCATAAAGGGAAGTAGGTTCACCGGGAAGGAGAACCCGAGAGGTTTGGGGCTCTGGTTTCTAAGGGCGGGCTGAGCGAAGTCGAAGCCTGCCGGAGGGGGGCAAAACCTAATAGCAAGCCAACTGGGGAAACGTTGCGGCCGAACGATCGCACATTTCCTGGGCAATGCGCCAGAGTTCTGCCCCTGCATGGAGGGACGCCTCGTTGAAATTTTGGGTAAAAAACTCCAATTCATCGAGCCCATCGCCAAAATGATTCAGGGCATAGAACAGGTATTCGGCGCTGCGGGCAGCCTGGGGCGGGTTGGGGCGGCTGCGAAAGCGATCGCGGGCGTTCCGAAATTCCTGACGGCAATCGGCCACGTAGGCCATAAACACCGCCATCAAAGCATCGTCGAAGGGATCGGCGGCCAAATCATCGATTTGCTGGGAAAGGGCCGCAATCCCCTGTTCCAGGATCGATAGCACCGGCGCGTAAACCTGTTCCCGCCAAAGTTCCAGGGTAAGGTCGGGGTTGGCAGGGGGGCGGGGGGCCACGGCGACCCGGCGGGGGGCATGTTGGCGATCGTAGGCTGCGCGGCGCTCGGGATCGCTCAACAGCTCGTAGGCGGCATTGATGCGGGCCATCGGTTCGTGGCCGTCGGGATGGCGATCCGGATGGTACTGCTTCACCAACCGGTGGTAGGCCTTTTTGATGGCAGCGCCGTCGGCGAGGCGATCGATTTGCAGGGTTTGGTAGGGATCGGACATGGCAAGGGCGGCGCATCGTCGATCAGTGTAAGCCATGGGGACGGTGCCCCAACTGTCCTGGGATCGGATCGTGCCGGCGGGCGATCGCCGAAAATACCTTTGTCCTGAAGGGAGTGCCAAACCATGGGCAACATCGTTGGCTGGTTGGTGGGGGCCCTGTCCCTCTTTTTTACGGTGTATGGGGTCTTGTCTTGGTTCCAACTGCCCATCGGCGGTTTGGGGGATTGGGTCGCCGGCGCGGCCATTTTTCTGTGGTTGGTGACGATCGCCACGGTGCCCTGGAACATTCACTTTCAGGCCCGCGAAGTCATGGTCGAAGCCGATCGCTCCCGGAGCGGGGCATTCCCGCCGATCGAGGCAAAGTTGAATATGCCCGGATGTTGGCCCAGCGAGCTCTGGTCGTCGCGATCGCCTTTCATGTCGCCACCGCCGCCGCCTTGTATTTCTTGGGGCGGAGCAGCTTGGGCACCTTGGGGTACATCGGGGCGATCGCCGCCCTGTTGTTGACCGTGTTGCGGCCCCTGCTGCGGTTCTATCAATTTCTGGTTTTTCGGCTGCGGGGGCTGTTGCAGGAAGTCACCTATCCCCGCGAAGACGTGGTGGAATTGCGGTACCGGGTGAACACCCTCGAAGATCAGGTCAAACGGCTGGCCGAGCAATTGGATCCCGAAAACCCCTACAGCTATGTCGCCAAACACCAAGCCTTTCAGCATCAGACCCTCATGGAGCAAGCCCAACTCCGGCGGGCCCACGAAGACCTGGCCGCCCGGCAGACCGCCGATGCCCTGCGCCTGGCGGACGAAGCCCAGCAGGCGATCGCCCAACTCAGCGAAGACGCGCGGTTTTTGGGGCAAGTGCGGGAACTGATCCGGTTTTTCAAACAGGCCTAGAGCCGGACTTGGTACCATAGCGAAACCCAACCGAGCCCCCCCATGCGGGTCACCGAACTTCAGCTCAAAAACCTGAAGTGTTTCACCGACACCACCCTCGTTTTTGCCCACCGGAAAAGCGAAACCTATCCGTGGATCACGTTGCTGGGGGAAAACGGGGTGGGCAAAAGCACCGTTTTGCAGGCGTTGGCCTTGTTGTTGGCCGGCCCGGAAGCCGCCAAAGAACTGCTGCCCCGGCCCACCGGCTGGGTCCGGGACGAGCAACAACCTGGTTTGCTGGTGGTCAAATTGCGGCAGGATGAAGCCGACAGCGGCACCTTTGGCGACAAAGTTCAGCGCAAAGCCTTCACCGTGTCCTACCAGGTTACGGGTTCCCAGCCGCTGGCCATTGCCGTTGGCGAAAAATCCCAGACCTACACCGAGCCCGCCCTGCTGGAAAAACCCGATCGCACCCTGAGTTGCTGCGCACCCAAGCCTTTGCCTCCGGGAGCCGGGGATGGTTTGCCGCCGGCTATGGCGCTTTTCGGCGGTTGACCCGGGTCAGCCAAGTGATTGTCCCCAGTTTGGATGCCCCCAAACGTTCCAGCAACTTTTTCACCCAATTTCAGGAAGATACCGCCCTCAGCGCCTTCGAGCGGTGGATGGTGTATTTGGATTACCGCCTCGCCAAAGATGAGAACGATAAAGAAGCCCAGCGCATGAAAACCGTGGGCGAACGGGCGATCGTCAAACTGTTGCCGGGGGATGTGCAAATTGCCGGCGTGACCCGCACCGGCCAAATTGAATTTGCCTTGGATGGACAGCGGGTGGCCACCGTTGGGCTATCCGACGGGTTTCGCAGCATCATCGCCTTGGCCGGAGATTTGATCTGGCGGTTGCTGCAGGCTTTCCCCGACCTGGAGGACCCCACCCAAGCCCCCGGTGTGGTGCTGATCGACGAGCTGGACATTCACCTGCATCCCACCTGGCAGCGGGAAATCGCCGGTTGGCTGCGGGACGTGTTTCCCCACCTGCAATTTTTTGTGGCCACCCACAGCCCCCTGATTGCCGCCGGCGCGGGGGAAGATGCCTTAACCCTGCGGTTGGCGCAAACCAATGGGCAGCTCACCATCACCGAAATCCCCTACATTCACTTGGCAGGCACCGTGGAACGCACCCTTACCAGCGATGCCTTTGGTCTGGAGTCCACCTACACCCCCGCCACCGCCCGCAAAATCCGGCGGTACCATGCCCTGCGGCAGGGCCATGGCCCATTGCAGGGGGTTGACAAAAAGGAATACCAGCAACTGGAATTGTTTCTGCGGGAAATTCAGCCCCACCGCGACCTGCCCGCCCCCGACAGCCTGGAAGCGCGCATCGATCGCTTTTTAGACCGCTTTTTGGACACCCACCTGCCGTGATTCGGGTCGAGAAGGGAGCTGCCCCCCCGATTCTGCAGGAAAACGCCGAGGGGTGGCACGCCGAGCTCCTGGCCCTGCGGCAGCAAAAAGCCCCCAAAAAACAAACCGGCAAGGTGCAACAACGCTACCGCCACAAACAAGTGAAAGCGGCTCTGGTTAAAGCCTTTCACGGACGGTGTGCCTACTGCGAAAGCCAAATCACCGCCGTCACCTACGGCGCGATCGAGCACTTCTTTCCCAAGAGCCGGTACCCCGATCGCACCTTTGCCTGGGAAAACCTGCTGCTGGCCTGCGATGTCTGCAACAGCCGCAAAGGCGACACCTTCCCGCTCCAGGCCGACGGCGCCCCCCTCTTGGTCAACCCCAGCGCCGAAGACCCCGCCGATCGCCTGCAATTTGACTGGAACCCCATCACCGGCTTGGCCAGCATTTACGGGCGCGATCGCCGGGGGGAAGCCGTCGTTACCCTGTTCGACCTCAACGGCACCGCCGGCCGCACCGACCTCATGGCCCGCCGCAGCGGGTACGTCAAAAAACTGGCCGCCCTGCAAAAGCTGGCCGCCAGCAACTTGCCCGCCCAAGCCGAAGCCCAGGCCCTGCTCCGCGAAGCCGGCGATCGCACCCGTTCCGAAAACGAGTACCAAGCCTTTGCCAGTTGTTTTGCAGATTCCTGACAAAAATTACAAAGTGCGACCGTTTCAGGGAGCGATCGCATAAGGAGCGGCTATACAAAACAGCAAAGATTGCAAACCATCGGGCGGCCACACCCTGATATGATGAACCCAATCGTAGGAGAAGTGCGCCCCTCAAGGCGATCGCCGTCCATCCCACCCCCAAAGTTGCCGGGACAACCCAGGTTAGTCATAACTTTGGTTCACCCCAGACCACAAGGGTACTCCCAAAGTCCTCCATCCTTTCCCAGCGACCCCAAAGCGATCCAGCCCAAACTTCGATAGGCCCTTAGATAGGGATTCCTCAAAGCGAACCCAAAGTTTCCGGGAAATCTCTTGACAAAACCTTAAAAGCAGCGCAGCAGGCAATGGGAGCGGGATGGGTTGAGATTGGGCGGAACTTCCCCATTACGAGCGTCCCGAAGGAGAAAGCAATGGCATACGCGCAAACGCAGACCCAGTCCAAAGCCGGCTTTCAGGCCGGTGTCAAGGACTACAAACTGACCTACTACACCCCTGATTACACCCCGAAAGACACCGACATTTTGGCGGCATTTCGGATGACTCCCCAGCCGGGCGTCCCCCCCGAAGAAGCCGGGGCTGCCGTCGCTGCGGAATCTTCCACCGGCACCTGGACCACCGTATGGACGGACTTGTTGACGGACTTGGATCGGTACAAAGGGCGTTGTTACGACATCGAGCCGGTACCGGGCGAAGACAATCAATACATCGCCTACGTGGCCTACCCCCTCGACTTGTTTGAGGAAGGTTCCGTCACCAACATGCTGACCTCGATTGTGGGGAACGTGTTTGGGTTTAAGGCTTTGCGGGCGCTGCGTTTGGAAGACCTGCGGATTCCGGTGGCTTACCTGAAGACCTTCCAGGGCCCCCCCCACGGCATTCAAGTGGAGCGGGACAAGATCAACAAATACGGGCGGCCCTTGCTGGGTTGCACGATCAAGCCGAAACTGGGTCTGTCCGCCAAGAACTACGGGCGGGCGGTGTACGAATGTTTGCGGGGCGGTCTCGACTTCACCAAAGACGACGAAAACATCAACTCCCAGCCTTTCCAGCGGTGGCGCGATCGCTTTTTGTTTGTTGCCGATGCCATTGCCAAAGCGCAAGCCGAAACCGGTGAAATCAAAGGGCACTACCTGAACTGCACCGCCGCCACCTGCGAAGAGATGCTGAAGCGGGCGGAATACGCCAAAGAGCTGAAGCAACCCATCGTCATGCACGACTTTTTGACCGCAGGGTTTACGGCCAACACCACCCTGTCCCATTGGTGCCGGGACAACGGGATGTTGCTGCACATTCACCGCGCCATGCACGCCGTGATCGATCGGCAGAAGAACCACGGGATGCACTTCCGGGTTTTGGCCAAGTGTTTGCGGATGTCCGGCGGCGACCACATCCACACCGGCACGGTGGTGGGCAAACTGGAAGGCGATCGCGCTTCGACCTTGGGGTTTGTGGACTTGCTGCGGGAAAACTACATCGAGCAAGACAAGAGCCGGGGGATTTACTTCACCCAAGACTGGGCCTCGATGCCTGGGGTGATGGCGGTGGCTTCCGGTGGGATTCACGTATGGCACATGCCGGCCCTGGTGGAAATTTTCGGGGACGACTCCGTCCTGCAATTCGGTGGCGGCACCTTGGGTCACCCCTGGGGGAACGCACCGGGGGCAACGGCGAACCGGGTGGCTTTGGAAGCCTGCGTGCAAGCGCGGAACGAAGGCCGGAACTTGGCGCGGGAAGGCAACGACGTGTTGCGGGAAGCGGCGCGGTGGTCGCCCGAATTGGCCGTGGCCTGCGAAGTGTGGAAAGAAATCAAGTTTGAATTCGCCACCGTCGATACGCTGTAGGTTCGGGGATAGCTTGAAAATTCCCGGCCAACGGGAAAGTTGGGAAAGCCTCTATGGACATCAAAAGCATTGTCAAACGTACCGGCCAGACCCTATCGAGCTATCTCACCTACGAGGCCATGCGGGCGGTGGTCGATCAACTGCGGGAGACCGATCCGCCCCGAGCCCACTGGCTGGCCAGTTTTTCCAGCAGCGGCAACCTTCAAGATGGAGAAGCCTACCTGCAGGAATTGCTGAGGGCCAACCGCGATCTCGCGTTTCGGATCATGACCGTACGCCAGCACCTCGCCGAAGAAGTCCTAGACTTTTTGCCGGAGCGGGTGGGGGCGGCGATCGCCGAGGCCAACCTCAAACTGCGGTGCGCCCATCTGGAGCAAGCCGTAGGCTGGGGAGAAGACCGGGGACGTGACTTCAAGGAACGTGATGCCCAAGCCTAATGGCACCCGCACTTAGGTTTAGCCAGAACTTGCGGGCAAAATTTTGGACTGTAATTTTGGACTTTTGAGAGAAATACCCATGCAAACCCTGCCCAAAGAGCGTCGCTACGAGACCCTTTCCTACCTGCCGCCCTTGAGCGACGTGCAGATCAGCAAACAGATTCAATACATTTTGGATCAAGGCTTCTTCCCGTGTGTGGAATTCAACGAGTATTCCAAGCCGGAAGAGTACTACTGGACGATGTGGAAGCTGCCCTTGTTTCAAGCCAAGAGTGCCCAAGAAGTCTTGAGCGAAGTGCAAGCGTGTCGCTCCACCTACCCCAATTGCTTCATTCGGGTGGTGGGCTTCGACAACATCAAGCAGTGCCAAGCGACGATGTTTATCGTGCATCGGCCGAATCGGATTTAGTCTCGGATGCGATGGGCGACCAATTGTTGAAGTATTGTTAAAGTAGTGAGGGAGGTAGGAGTTCGGCTCTTGCCTCCTTCCCTTTTGCCTCTTTCCTGGTTGGGGCATGGCACCACGTGCGGGGCGGCGAGGGGAAAACCAAGGGCGGGAGCGGGTTGTTCCTGGTCGAACCCACACTTTGGCGGGTCTGGGTTGCGCCCCCAAGCGCGGGGTAATCGGCTTTACCAAAAGATATCTGGCCTGGGGGATAGAATTGGTGGGGGCAAAGCCGCCAACCGTCGCGGTCAGGAAACCGCCGAGATGGTCAAAGAAAGATCAAGAAAAGCGCTAGAATTCCGGAAGATTGAAGAGCCTAACCGTTAAACAGCCAGCCCTATGAGCAGCGTCTTGGTCGTCGAGGATAGTTCGCCCCAACGAGAGATGATCTCCGCACTTCTGAAGGAGAGCGGCATGGTCGTTTCGTCGGCCGGCGATGGGGTCGAAGCCCTAGAGCAAATTCAAGTATCGCCGCCCGACATTGTGGTGCTCGACATCGTAATGCCCCGCATGAACGGCTACGAACTGTGTCGGCGGCTCAAAGAAAGCCCCAAAACCAAAGAAGTCCCGGTGGTCATGTGTTCGACCAAGGGGGAAGAATTTGACAAATACTGGGGGATGAAGCAAGGGGCCGATGCGTACATCGCGAAGCCGTTTCAACCCCAAGAGTTGATTGGTACCGTCAAGCACTTGCTGCGTAAGGCGTCCTAACCCGCAACGGCACTCCGTCCAGGATTTAGAATTTTCCGCTTTCCGCGTTGCCGGATTGACCATCGTTGGGTACCATCAAATCGCCCCTCGCCAAGCGGTCGTATGTGTGTCATAAATAATGGGCAATGGTCTGTGTAATTCTTGGGGATCTTTCGCTTTTGGGAAAACCCTTGCCAACGAGGGCGATCGCCGAGGGGTGGAAAGCCAAGCCGGTGTCAAGGTTCGAGCCGAAAGCTCAACTTATGTTTCGGGGATAAAGATACAGAGAGATAAAGCAAAGGGCTGATAAACAAATGATTGGCGATCGCGAGCGGGAAGAGTTAAAGGGCGAAAAGAGGAAAGATGCAAACGACGGGGAAGGCACCATAGCCTAGGGGCAAAGATTCTAAGTTTGGGAGTGCGGAGGCGGTGGGAGCAGTCGGTTGCTGCCGTTTCATGGCCTTCCTTCAAGTTAAGCGAAAATTCTTGGGTAAAGCCATAAGGTTTGCGGCGTGAGGGGAGTCCTCGATCCATCCAAGTTTTGTGGAGCCAGCGACCGAGCCAGTGACCGAGCCAATGACCTACAGCTTATCTAAAGCCTATCTAAAGCGTCTATCTGAACCAAAGTCGCAGAGCGAAAATGGGGATGGCGAGCCGATGGGGGTGCGGCGCCAGACTTTAAGCAAATCGGCAAGTAAAGTGGTTTTGGCGAGGGGGGAACCGGAGTCAAATTTGGCGATCGCGATTCATCCGGGAACAAGCATCCAAAGATGCTAGCAGGGGCAATACCAAGCAAGGAGCAGCAAGCAGCGGGTTTATGATTGGAAGCACCGGTTTCATGCCAGACATTGAGGGAGAGGGAGGGGTCGCAACCTTGCCCGAGGAGGTGGCCACCCCCGAAGGCGAGCTGCACCTCCGATTTTTTGTCGGGAGCGGCACCGAATTTGCCTTGCCGGCCACGGGCATTCGGGAGGTTTTGGAATACACGCCGGATCGGATCAATCCGATGCCCAACGTGTCGCCGTTGTTGTTGGGAACCGTCAACATCCGGGGGCGAGTGGTTTGGGTCGGCGACTTGGGTCAATTGTTGGGGGAAGGGGCGCCGGTGAATGTGGATCGGGCGGAAGTCTCTATCGTAGCCATTGAGCACCAGGGGGCCTTGCTGGGTTTGGCGATCGAGCGGATTGGGCTCATGGCTTGGCTGGAGCCGGCCCATTTAAGGATGTCGCGGGGGCTGTCCGACAGTTTGACGCCTTATGTCAAAGGGGAGTGGGAGATGGTGGGAGCGGGGGGCGAGCAAACTACCCTAAGGCTTCTGGATCACGTTAACATACTACAATCGCCTCGTTGGGCATCGTAACGCTGGGGGCGGCAAGCGGTCGGGCCAAACAGGGGGGCTAGCCGAAATCAAACGGCATTGGGCTAGGGGCAAGGGCGAGCAAAGGGGCTATCGAAGCGCGTTTAGGGAGAATCGCAATGGCATCGAGCATTCAGCACCAACGGGATTACGACGAGGCAACGCGCGCCTATAGGAATGGCGATTACGATAAAGCCGCCAACCTAACGCAACAATTGGTGCGCGCCTGTCCAGATGAGCCAACCTATCGCCTTTTGAGCGGCCATCTTAATCTGGTGTTGGAACAGTATTCTGTGGCGCTTAGCGACTATGAGCATGTGTTGCAGATGAGCGACGAGGTCACCATCGTGGAAATGGCGAAGTCGGGCATTGGGCAGGTGAAGGAACGGATGGGGGAGAACGGCAGCGATCGCGAAGAATTTGCCGAACCCGAGTTGGATTTGTCGGAATTTGAAGACTTTGAGCCTACGGTTTCGGCGAATATGGGAGCCTATGGCGGGGGGAGTTTGGGGAATGCCGCCGGGATCACCGACGATTTTGGCGGGGATTTTAGCGGGGATTTTGATTTTGACGACTTTGGGGGGGATGGTTTGGGGGGATTCGACTACGGGGACGAGACCAAAATGGTGATGGCGGAGCCAACCCGCTCGGCAACGCCAACTTTTTTGGAAAACCAATCCAGCAAACCGGGCGATCGGGAGCCCTCGGCCCCCACGGGAAGCATGGAATTCATGGAAGAATTCGATGCTTTCGACGATTTTGAGGACATTTCGGCTTCGCATTTCGATGAATCGGATGCGACCCAGATGGTGACCAGCGGGGAAACCCGGCCGCCGTCGCGCAGTCAGGATTTTGATTTTGCCCCGGACTTTGCCCCCACGGCCACGACTGCGGATTTTGGGGGAGGGCGGGCCAACCGGAGCAACAACAGCGAATTGTTTGGGTTATCCCCAAGCGTGGGCACAACGACCGTAACCGAGACCCCGCGTCGGAGCGCCTCGGCGGCGGGCAACAGCGACAGCGGCATCACGGTAGATCCCTCAGCCGAGAGGAGTTGGCTGCCGTTTTTGACAATTTGTCGGTACGCACCAAAACCGTGGTGGGGGCTTTTACGACCGGTTTGGTGGCGTTGACGGCGGCGGGAGCCCTGGCACCGCGGCGACCAACAGTTTGATTGCGCGGGGGGGGGAGAGCAAAGAGGTGGAGTTGGCGGTTTCGGAGATCAAGAAAAACAGTTGGTGGATTGCCGGGGTGGCTGCCTTGGGGAGCGGTTTGACCTCGTGGGCGATCGCCGGGCGGATTGTCAGTCGGATTCGGCGGACGACCGAGAACCTCCAGGTGCAATTCGAGTCGGTGGCCAGCGGCAACATGAATCCGAAGGCAACGGTCTACTCCGAGGATGAGTTTGGGCGATTGTCGTCAGAATTCAATCGGATGATTCAGCAGATTTTGGCCAGCACGGCCGAAGCGCAACGCAAAGCCGAAGAGCAAGAGCAGGCCAAGGAAGACCTGCAGCGGCAAGTAATCCGGTTGCTGGACGACGTAGAAGGAGCGGCACGGGGGGATTTGACCGTGCAAGCCGAGGTGACCGCCGATGTGTTGGGTGCCGTTGCCGACTCGTTTAACCTGACCATCCAGAGCGTACGGGAGATTGTGCAGCAGGTAAAAGTTGCCGCCAAGCAGGTGAGTGAAGGATCGAAGGAAAACGAGAGTTTTGCCCGGAGTTTGTCTTCGGATGCGTTGCGGCAAGCCGAAGAGTTGGGGGTAACCCTCAACCAAGTGCAATTCATGACGGAGTCGATTCAGCGGGTAGCCGAAAGTGCCAAAGAGGCGGCGCAGGTGGCACAGTTGGCATCGCAAACTGCCGTCCGGGGTGGGGAAGCGGTAGAGCGGACGGTATCGGGGATTTTGGACATTCGGAACACGGTGGCCGAGACCACCCGCAAGGTAAAACGGCTAGGGGAATCGTCGCAAGAAATTTCCAAAATTGTGGCCTTGATTTCACAGATTGCGTCGCGGACGAACTTGCTCGCCTTGAACGCCAGCATTGAGGCGGCGCGGGCTGGGGAAGCGGGTCGGGGGTTTGCGATCGTTGCGGATGAGGTACGGCAGCTTGCCGACCGGGCGGCTAAGGCTTCCAAGGAAATCGAGCAAATCGTATTGCAAATTCAGAGTGAAACCGGCAACGTGCAAAAAGCCATGGACGAAGGTACGGAGCAGGTGATCGAGGGGACGAAACGGGCAGAGCAAGCCCGGCAATCGTTGAGCGACATTATTCAGGTATCGCAGCGGATTGATACCTTGGTGCGAAGCATTACCGAAGATACCATTCGGCAAACCGAGACTTCGCGAACGGTGGCGCAAGTAATGCAATCGGTTGAGTTGACCGCCCAAGAAACTTCGCAGGAGTCCCAGAAGGTATCGGGTTCGCTGCAAAACTTGGTGAGCGTTGCCCGGAGCTTGCAAGAATCGGTGGAACGGTTCCGCGTCGATTAGGGTACATTGGCGGGCAGGGTGGTTCCTTCAGAAATGATTTGTTAAGGTGTAACGACAGCCAGCGAGACAACTATGAGCGCCAAACAGGAACAGATCGAGCTTTTTGTTGCCGAAGCCACTCACTCTTTGAGCAGTGTGCGCCGCTCGCTGGATGTTGTGGCCCTGGGCAATGCCGACCTCAGCGGTGCGGTGGTGGGGGTGGCTCGCGCCATGGGGGAAGCGGCTACCCGGTTTGAACTCCCGGAAATGGTCGAGTTTTGCGAACGGGTTACGGCTGAGCTGCCGCTGGTTACGGCCGATGGGGCGGAGGATTTGCCACAAAGCGATCGATGGCAACCGTTGTTTGAATCCCTCCAAGCGGCTATTGATGGGGTGGCTTTGGGGAAAGCCCCGGATGCGGAGCGGCTGACCTTCGCGATCGCCCATTTGCAGGGGGATGTCCAGTCGGCGGATGGGAACCGCGAGGAAATGCTGGATGCGTCCTATGCCGAGATGGGTTTGGCGGAATTCGTGCTGGGGGAAGATCCGTTTGGGGAAGCGACCGAAGGGGCGATTGCCCCTGGCAGCAACGAACTCTTGTTGGATGAGCTGTTCGACGACGGCGGAGATCCTGCCCCGAACGATTTGTTTGAGAGCGACGACTCGGTTCAAGCGTTTGCAACCGAAGAAGACCTGTTTGCTGTGCGACCTGAAGCGGCCGCCGATCTCGAAGGCTTGGCGATCGCCGAGGTCGATTGGGGGGCAACCCTGGGGGAAATTGCCGAGCCGGCGGGGGCTGACGACACGGCCAGTGAAGTGTTTGCGGCTTCTTTTGGGGAGTGGGTAGCCGAGACTCCGGCGGAATCGGAGGATTGGTTTGGTGAGGGTTTTATGCAGGGTGAGGCGCCAGCAGAAGATTTGAACACCGAGCCATCCGGGGAAATCAGCGAGCCGTTTGCCTTCGATGATGATTTCGCCAACGTATTGACCGAGGATACGGTGGTGCAAGCCGATGAGCCCACGGGTGATGCCGATTTTGAGCTTTTTACCCGCCATCAGGAAGACGGCACCATAAACGGTGGAGATTTGTTTGCATCATCCTCCAGGGCCGAGGCGGAACTGGTTGATTTGATGTTCAATCCTGAGGTGAACGTCGATGCCGGTGAGGAAGTTACTGAAACCTCAGAATTTGATGCGTTGCCAGATTTTGATGCTGTGTTTGGGGATGATTCCACTGCTGCGGCTGAACCGGCGGAGGAATTTGCAGAAATCCTGGGGGATTTAGCTGCCGAAATGGAGACGGGTTCCAAAGTTGATCCTGAAGCTGAAGAAGTTGCTGAGACTTTTGAGTTTGACGCATTGCCGGATTTTGAGGCTGTGTTTGGGGAAGAGCCCAGCGCTGCCGCCGAACCGGTAGAAGAGTTTTCAGAAATCTTGGGGGATTTGGTCGCCGAAACGGAGACGAGTTCCGAAGTTGAGCCGGAAGCTGAAGAAGTAGCCGAGACTTCTGAATTCGATGCCTTGGTGAGCTTTGGCGATATTTTTGGGGAAGAGCCCATCGCTGCTGCTGAACCGGTGGAAGAGTTTGGAGAAATCTTGGGGGATTTGGCTGCCGAAACCGAGACGATTTCTGAAGTTGAGCCGGAAGCTGAAGAAGTAGCCGAGACCTCGAATTTGGATGCCTTGGCGGATTTCGGTGATATTTTTGGGGAA
>JAAUUG010000228.1 GCA_012031195.1 Oscillatoriales cyanobacterium SM2_1_8 | reverse complement strand
AACTGCGGCGATCGCCCGCCAAAATCCGCCCGTAGGTCTCCGGCGCAAACCGCTCCAGCCAGGACAACAACGTCGGCCCAATGTTGAAGCTGAGGTACTCAAAATTGTTGACAATGCGCAGGGTGCGCTCCCCATCCGACACAATCCGGGCAAAGGCATTGGGACGGTAACACTCAAAATGAATGCGATCGTTCCAGTCGTGAAACGGAGCCGCCGCCTCCTGCCGCTCGATGGCATTGAGGTAAGGGTTTTCCCGAGGGGGCTGATAAAAATGCCCGTGCACCACCGCCCAGACCTGCGGCTCGAGGTCAGCCTGCTCGTTCCCGTTCACCGCGGGTTGGTTCAGGGATGGGGCCGTGGGGGTAACCGTAAAGGAGGACAGCGGAGCCAACATCATGTTTTGGAGGGCCTTGGCCGTAAACCTACCCCTTTAGCCTACATCCCGGGCTGGGGCCAAAAGTTACCGTGGCAACAGAATTTCGCGCTCCACTTTGCTCCCCGAAACCACCCCCAAACTCCGTCCTTCCTTCTGCGCTTTGCGGGCCACCTCGTACAACGATAGCCCCGTCCGCAGAATCTCCGACATGTTTTTGTCCGATTCTTCGGCCAAGGATTGCAGCAGGCCGTAAGCTTCCTCGCTGAGGTCGAGGTTCAAACGCTTCCTAGCCATGAATGATGTCTGCCTCCTCCAAATTCTGCCCTGTCGCTTGTCCTAATTTTGGCGACGTTTACCATTATAGACAGAATTTCCCCAATTTTTGTGTAAGACCTGACAGATTCTGGACGGATTTTCTACAGCAAGAGGCAAGACCCTGCAGCAGAATCCTGGCGGGCCGGTGCGGCGGCCCCGGTGCCCATTCCCACCACCAGCAACAGGAGGCAAACCCCTAAAAATATCCCCAATCCCTGGAAATCTGCGGGGGACTCCGCCAAATTGCGTTGGTAAGGACATTTCAAACAGCGAATGTGGTCGTGGCCGTGGCGCACCAAGGTGTTGTGACCGCAGTCGGGACAGGGAGGCAGCGATTCCAGCATCATCGGGCTCCAGGTGTCGTTGGTTGAATCCTACCATTTGTGTATGAATTGTGTATAGAAAATAGGAAGACTTGCGAAGTCCCCTTGCCCATGGCACCGATTCCCTGGTTGTTGGATAAAAAATTGTGGGGAAGATGGGTTGCTGTCCCAAGGGAGCGTTTCGGTAGAATGGATGTAGAAATGCAGGGGAGCTATGGCAGCGATTGGGTTGACCTCGCGGTTGGTGACGGCAATTTTGGGAATGCCGCCGTTGTTTGCGTGGGCGAAGCGGCAGGCGCGGCAAATGATGATCGACCGGGCGGAGGGGATGGGGGTTCCTTGGCGGCAGATTGTGGCCGAGTGGCGATCGCAGGATTTGACACCCGATCTGGCGGCCGTCGAAAATCCGGCGGTGGTCTATCCCGACTACTACACCACTTCTTTCCATGCCTATGCCGAGGGCAATTTGGGCTGGGAGCCGGCGCTCGAGGTGGAGGTGGCGGCCCTGGCGGTGCATTCTCGGATCTTCCCGGAAGGTGGCCCCGACGGCGATGCCCGGCTGCGGGGGAGTTATCACCAGGCTTTGCGGGCCCGGTTGCCCCAACCTCCCCACAGGATTTTGGATGGGGGGTGCAGCGTCGGCATGAGCACCTTTGCGTTGCAGGATGTCTTCCCGGAAGCCCAATTGACGGGTTTGGATTTGTCGCCCTACTTTTTGGCGATGGCCCACCGGCGATCGCAGGCAGAACCCCAGCGGCGGGCGATCGCCTGGGTGCACGGGTTGGCGGAGGCGACGGGTTTGCCGGATGCGGGGTTTGACCTGGTATCGTTTTGCCTGATATTTCACGAATTGCCCCAGGCGGCGACCCGAGCCATTTTGCGGGAGTCTTACCGCCTGTTGGCACCGGGGGGCATTTTGCCCTGATGGACATGAACCCCCAATCGGCGGTGTATGCCAAAATGCCGCCCTACATTCTGACCCTGCTCAAGAGTACGGAACCCTACTTGGATCAATACTTCGAGTTGGATTTGGCGGCAGAACTGACAGCCGCCGGATTTGAACACATCACCATCGATGCCAACAGCCCCCGGCACCGGACGGTAGTAGCCCGCAAACCTTCTTCGTAAACCTATGCAACCTTGGCTGGCGCGGGCTTTGGCCTGCTTGGTGTATGTCTTTCCCCTGGCGTCGGCGACGGTCTACGGCGGTTTAATTTATGCCGGGGTCTCTCGCACCGGCTTGGCCCTGACGGCATTGCAGGGCAGTGGGGCCGCGGGGCAGTTTGTAACGGTGCCTTCCTTGGTGCTGGGGCAGGTGCCCTACCTCGAATACCTGTTCTATCCCTTTGCCTTTGCCGATGCCATTTTTCGGGTATCCATCATCGACTTTATTTCCATTGGGTTGGTGGCGTGGGTGGCCACTTATGCCGGGGTGGTGCGCAATTACCGCCTGCCGGACATTTTGCGGTTCAATGCGGCCCAGGCGTTGGTGTTGGACATCACCATTTTTTTGGTGACGGCCCTGCTGGAAATTTTCGGATTGACCTTGGGGGGCATCGGCGGTGTGTTTGGGTTCGTGACCCAACTGGTGTTTAGCAGCCTGTTTTTGGGGACGACCGCCGCCGTGGCCTCATTCCCGTCGTGGGCCACCCTGCGGGGGGGCTGGCCCAACCTGCCGGTGATTTCCGATGCGGCCCGCAGCCAGGTTCGCTAACCCGCCACTACTTGGTGGCAATGATGTGAAGATCGATGCTGGGAAGGGAGCGCATCAGCCGCTGCACAATCGAGCCTTTGGTCAGGAGCTGCCAGCGCGATCGCTGGGTTTCGCCCAAAACAATTTGAGTGATGCGTTTTGCCGCCGCCGTGTTCGCGATCGCTTTGACCACATCCTCGGATTCTACCCGCAAAATTCGCCCTCAAATTCCTCGCAGAGTTGTTTGCAGGTTTCGATATGGAGCGCTTCGGCCCGAGATAAAAATTGATGGGGATGGGAGACAAACAGAGCGTAAAAGCGGCCGTTCATTTGGCTAGAAATTCGGGCTCCCCGTCGCAACAGTTGGAGTGAGCTGGGATTGGTGGAAACACAGACCAAAATCCGTTCTTGAATGTTGCAGTGGTTTTTGGCAGGGTTCTCGCGATCGTTTTCTTCGATGTTGTCTGCCACCTCCCGCAGTGCCAGTTCTCGCAGGGCCACCAAGTTGCGCCGTTGAAAGAAATTTTGCAGCGCTCGGTCAATGTTGGCCGGGGCGTAGATTTTGCCATCCTGCAGACGTTCTTGGAGGGTTTCTGGGGTGACATCGATCAGCACCAACTCATCGGCTTCATCCAGGAGGCGATCGGGCACCCGTTCCCGTACCACCACGCCAGATATTTTATGCACCAGATCGTTTAAGCTCTCCAGGTGCTGAATGTTAAGGGTGGAAAAACATCAATGCCCGCTGCTAAAATTGCCTCGACATCTTGGTAGCGCTTTTCCCGATCCGAACCGGGAACGTTGGTATGGGCCAGTTCATCCACGAGCACCAGCTGCGGGCAACGGTCAACAATACCTTGGGTATCCATTTCCATCAGGTTCCGTCCCTGCCAAAGAATGGGCTTTAGGGGAATTTGGGCCAGCCCAACCGCCTTTTCAGCGGTTTCCGCACGTCCGTGGGTTTCCAGCAGGCCAATCACCACATCCAGCCCCTCTTGCTTGAGCTGTTGACCTTCTTCGAGCATCCGATAGGTTTTGCCTACGCCAGGAGCCATGCCAATGAAAACTTTGTGCTTGCCACGGCGGGAAAGGGAGGGAGACTGGGCGAGGTGGTACATGACAAAGTTTAGGTATAGCTGTTTTGCATAGCGACGAGACAAAACAAGTCGGGTCGCAGGGGCGAAGCCCCCGTATTGGTTCTATTGGACTTTCGTTGGGCAGGAAAAATCGTGTCAGTTTTAATTAAAATGACTATGGCTGTAAATATAGTCATTTCAAATGTCTTTGCGACAATCTTGCCCTCACCCCCAGCCCCTCTCCCAGGGAGGGAGAGGGAAGTAAAGGCAATCAAAACAATCGTGGTCGCACCATTTTTAATTAAATTGACTATAACTTGGTTGCGATAGGGGGGCAGAGGTGAACCCCAAACCCCCTTTCACGTCCGTGTCCGAATGTGGGAAAGTTGGTAGGCTGGGATGGGGGGGTGGCATTATTCAGCCAACTTGGCAACCTTTTACCCCTCGACTACAGCCTATCTAAAGCCAAATTGAGGGATAGAACCCTCACGCCGGGCTCGCCGAAAACCCCCAGGAAGCGACCATCGGTATTTTGGGAGATGCGCGATCGTACCTCCTCCACCGACAGGCCTCGGGCCCGGGCCACACGCCCTACCTGAGCTTCGGCGGCAGCGGGGGAAATGTGGGGATCCAGACCAGAACCAGAGGAGTAGAGCAGGTCAGCGGTCGGTTCGATGCCTTGGTCACGGAGGCGCTGCGCTTCCGCTTGAATGCGCTTTAGCAGTTCGGGGTTGTCGGGGGCGAGGTTGCTGCCGCCAGAGAGACCCGTGGGATTGGCATTGTCCCCTTCGCTGTAGGCAATGACGCTGGGACGACTCCAGAAGTACTTGTCCGCCTTGAACGTTTGACCAATCAACGCTGAACCGACCACTTCACCCTGAGCATTTCTCAAAAGACTGCCGTTGGCCTGGTAGGGAAAAGCCGTTTGACCGATCAGAAAAATCAGGAGTGGGTAGAGAAATGCTGTCAAAACCCAAAGGATGGCGATGCTGCGGATGCTGATAATAAAGTCTTGCATGGGAGGTATGGCTGTAAATAACTTGGTTAGGAGGGGGTGCAGGGGTAAAACCCCTGACTGGGGGCGTAGCCTCCAAACCCCCTTTTCTTTCGATGTCCGAACTTACCCGAATATAGCTATAACTGTTAAGGAGGGGCAGGGTGAAACCCGTGACTGGGGCGA
>JAAUUG010000227.1 GCA_012031195.1 Oscillatoriales cyanobacterium SM2_1_8 | reverse complement strand
CAAAAGTTCGGTGGTGTTGGCGGCGGTGTTTGGCTTTTCCAGTTGGCGGAACGGCTGCAAAGCGAATCGGGGCTTATGGCGGCGGTGCTGTTGGGCTTGGTGGTACGGGCTTTTTCGCTCCCCAGCCAACGGTTGTTGATCAAGTTCAAAAGCCAACTCACGGTGTTGATTGTTTCGATCCTGTTTGTGTTGTTGGCGGCCAACCTCTCCATCCCCAGCCTGTTTGCTTTGGGGCCGGGGGGCGTGTGGGCGGTGTTGGTGTTGATGTTGGTGGTGCGCCCCCTCAACATTTGGGTGTGTACCTGGAACAGTTCGTTCACTTGGCGGCAAAAGCTCTTTTTGGCTTGGTGCGCCCCCCGTGGCATTGTGGCGGCTTCGGTGGCTTCCCTGTTTGCCATTGTCTTAACCCAGCGGGGCATCAACGGCGGCGATTCGATCAAAGCGTTGGTGTTTTTGACCATTGGCATGACGGTGTTTTTGCAAGGCTTGACGGCGGGTTGGGTCGCCAAAGGGCTGCGCCTCACTGCCAGCGATTTGACCGGCGTGGCGATCGTGGGGGCCAACCCCGTGGGTTTGTTGGTGGCCCGCCAATTGCAAGCCAATCAACAACGGGTGGTGATGGTGGATACCAGCGTGGCCGGGTGCCAAGAAGCCGAAGCCGCCGGCATTCGGGCGGTGGTGGCCAACGGTTTGGATGTCAAAGCCTTGGCCCAAGCCGGGTTGGATTCCCTGGGCACCTTTTTGGCCATGACGGTCAACCCGGACGTTAACTTGGTGCTGGCCCAACGGGTATTGGAAGAGTTTCGTCCCCCCCCGCACCTTTGCCGTATATCCGCGCCCCGAAGGCGAAGGGCCCACCCCCACCATTCCCCAGGCCTTTGGCAACCGGGTGTTGTTGAAAGCTTGGAATCAGTACCTGACCCAACGGGAAGCCACCCTCAGTGAATTTGTGCTTGGGGAAGATATGGCGGAACAGTTGACCCGTCTCACGGCAACATACACCAGCAGCAAGTTGCTGCCCTTGCTGTACGAACGCAAACAACGCTTGCACGTTGTGACCGCAGACATGAATTGGGAAAAAGGCGATCGCATCTTGTATTTGCTGCATACCCCCCGGACGTTGCCCCCCAGGGGTGGCGCGGGTTTGGATCCGGCCACTACGGTCGAGATTGTGGCCGATGCCCTGCCGGAATTAAAATCACGGGAACAATGGGAAGATCGGCTGACAGGGCGTAAATCCGAGAAAGATTATTTGAGCATGGCCCGAGATTTGTTGAAATACCGTCGGGGGTAACAGCGATGCCGAAAGCCATTTTTTTTGATGCTGTGGGGACGTTGTTTGGCGTTCGTGGCAGCGTGGGCGCAGTCTATGCCCAGATCGCCGCCGAATTTGCGGTAACCGCTGCGCCCGATCGACTCCAGCAGGCCTTTTTTCGGGCCTTTGGGGCGGCCTCCCCCATGGCCTTTCCCGGGTGCCCGCCCGCCGAAGTAGCCACTCAGGAAAACCGTTGGTGGCGGGCGATCGCCGAGACCACGTTTGCCGAAGCCGGAGTTTTGGCGGATTTTGCCGATTTTGAAGAATTTTGGGCCCGCTTGTATGGGCACTTTGCCACCGCCGACCCCTGGGAAGTGTATCCCGATACCCATCCGGTTTTGGCCCGTTGGCGCCGCCAAGGGGTGACCCTCGGGATCATCTCCAATTTTGATTCCCGGTTGCAGCCTGTGCTCGCGGCCTTGGATTTGGCCCCCTACTTTGACACCGTGGTGTACTCCACAGCGGTGGGAGCCGCCAAACCCGATCCCCGCATTTTTGCCGCCGCGTTGGGGGATTGGCCCGCCTCCGAATGCTGGCATGTCGGCGACAGCTACCAAGCCGATGTGGTGGGGGCCACAGCAGCCGGGTTGCAGGCTTTCTGGCTGGATCGGGGGGCGATCGCCCCGGCACCGTTTCAAGTTTGTGGGATGTCGCCGAACCAGCCGACCTTTAGCAAGTCTTAACAAACAGCACGTATACTTTTGTTAAGGGCAAGGTGTCGTCGTCGGGGCCTTGGGGTGATCGGCGACGGTTCGATATTCCCAGGAGGGGAGCCATGGATCTTTGGAAGCAGTTGCTGAGCCCAGACGTGTACATGGCCCACGGCCACTGTTACCTTTGGCAAACCCCTTTGGTCGCTTTGCACGTCACCAGCGACGCCCTGACGGCGATCGCCTATTTTTCGATTCCAGTGATGTTGTGGCACTTCACCCGCCAACACGCCGCCCCCAAACTGAACCGTGTTTTTCTGTTGTTCGCAGCGTTTATTTGGGCCTGTGGGATAGGCCATGTGTTGGAAATTGTGACCCTGTGGCATCCGTTCTATTGGCTGTCTGGGCTGGAGCAGGCCGCTACCGCGTTGATTTCTTGCTACACGGCGGCCCAAGTATGGGTGCTGCTGCCCTACTTTCTCAACCTGAAAACCCCCGAAGAATTGGCCACGGTGAATGCTTTGTTGCGGGCAGAAATTGAGCAGAAACAAGCCGCCAAAGCAGAATTGCGGCGGGTCAATGCCCAGTTGGAAGAAAGGGTGAAGCGACGCACCCAGCAGTGGCAGCAGCGCACCCGGCAACTGGAACAGCTCAACCTCCTCCAATCCAAGCTGTTGGCTGCCAGCCGTCGGCAAGCATCCGCGCTCGCCCGAGCCAAAGAAGAAGCCCAACACGCCAACCGTGCCAAAAGCGTGTTTTTGGCCAGCATGAGCCACGAGCTGCGCACCCCCCTCAACGCGGTTTTGGGCTATGCCCAATTGCTCCGCCATGCCCCCGACAGTTGGTCGCAAGCTTCCTCTTACCTGGCCACGATCGAGCGGGGGGGACGGTACCTCCTCAGTTTGATCGACGACGTGTTGGACTTGGCCAAAATTGAGGCGGGCAAGCTGGAAGTGCAGAGCGAACCGGTGGACTTGCGATCGCTCCTGCAGGAATGGGAAGCCCTGTTGGGGGCCGGGCCCGGCAAAAGGGGGTGGCGCTGCGGATGGCGCTGCCGGAGTCGATCGCGATCCAGAGCGATTACCGCAAGCTCTATCAAATTGGGCTCAACCTGCTGGGCAACGCCCTGAAGTATACCCAAAGCGGCGAAGTGTGGCTGGAGGCAGTCCTCAACGGCGATCGCCTGTTGTTGACGGTCGGGGATACGGGACCCGGCATCGCGCCGGCGGATTTGGGGCAAATTTTCAGCGGTTTTTACCGCAGTCCGGCGGTGGCCCAAGTGGAAGGAACCGGCTTGGGGCTAACGCTGACCCGTAAGCTAACGCGGCTGCTGGGGGGCGACCTGGCGGTGCTCAGCGAAAAGGACTGCGGCAGCATTTTTGCCGTGAATTTGCCCTACCTACCCTCCATCGATCTCCCCCCCTCCTTTGTCCCGACCGTCCGGCAACGTCTGGCCCCCAACCACCCGGCACAGCGCCTGTTGGTGGTGGACGACAACCTCGACAACTTGAACGTGCTGGCCCAAACGTTGAAGAGCATCGGCTTTGCCGTAGAAGCGGCCCAAACCGGTGCGGCGGCGATCGCCCTGGCCCAAACTTGGCGTCCCCATTTGGTGTTGCTGGATTGGAACATGCCCGATCTGAGCGGCCCCGAAATTGCCGCCCAAATCGAAGGGGTGCCCATGGTCTGCGTCACCGCCGATGTGTTTGCCCAACCCGGGCCACCGTTCTGCGATCGCCTGCTCAAGCCGTGGTCGCTGTCCAATTTGTTGACGACCCTGGCCCGCCACCTGGACGTAACCTATGTCTCGGATGCCTCCATGGCCGAGGCAACCGTTGCCGAAACCAAGCCCAGCGCCCCCAGTCTCGACGGTTTGGCCGCCATGCCCAGCCCTTGGCGGCAGGCCCTCACCCAAGCTGCCGTCCTTGGCAGCGATCGCCAAGTTTTGGCTTTGCTGAACGACATCCCCGAAGAGTACCGGTCGCTGCGGGATACCCTCGCCAACTTGGCAAGGGCCTACCAATTCCCCCAAATTTTGGCTTCTTTGGGGCAACTCTCCGCTTAAACTCCCTCCCCCAGTTCCCGCAAACGAGCGGCCAAGGCATCCGCCCGCTGCGCTTCTTGGTCAGCCCGTTGCTTTTCCTGTGCTGCGAGTTGCCTGGCTGCGTTGGCCCGTTGCGCTTCTTGGTCGGCCCGTTCGCGCTCCTGCACAGCCTGTTGCCGAGCCTGCATAGCCTGTTCCCGAGCCTGCAGCGCTTGTTGCCTTTCCTGGGCCGCGGCTTCCG
This sequence comes from Oscillatoriales cyanobacterium SM2_1_8, assembly GCA_012031195.1. Lineage (GTDB taxonomy): Bacteria > Cyanobacteriota > Cyanobacteriia > Pseudanabaenales > Pseudanabaenaceae > UBA8156. Next base: position 754 of record JAAUUG010000227.1, on the reverse strand, counting down.
CCGGTGTTGGCACCAAGATGCCGGCAGCCGTAAAATACCTCAGGCGATCGCCCGCAATGCCCAAATACATCTCCAGGACTTGGCTCCAGCACCACCCTTGGGCGTTGGGGGGAATGGCGACGTATTGCTCCCCCACCAGCCGAAATCCTTCAAATTCCAAGGTTTCTGGCGAAAACCAAAAGTACTCCGGCGTGCGGAACCGGCTTTGGTACAGTGCTTTTTTCAACCCCCGATCGATCGCCGCGGTGGAGGTCGAAAGCAATTCCACAATCAAATCGGGAGTCCGACCGTCTTCTTCCCATACCACCCACGAAGGACGCTCCCGCCGCTCGGTGTTGCGCACCAAAAAGAAATCGGGCCCCGAAAATCCCGTTGTTTGAGCTGTTGCCGGCTGAAGTACACCGTGAGGTTGGCCCCAATGAAAAAGTCATCGCGATCGCTCCAGAGGTGCTCCAGAATCGCCACCAACAGCATCAATTGTCTGGAGTGCAGAGAGCTTTCCATTTCCGGTTCATCGCTCAAGAGTTGGCTGCCATCCGGCATCTGGGATTCAAATTGCGGTGCGGTTAGGTACATGCTCCCTCCCCTGTGGTTTCGCGAAAATTGGCGCAGATTTGGTTATGGCTATATTCGGGCAAGTTACAGTTAATTTAGTTAAAAATGGAACGACCACGATTGTTTTGATTGCCTTTACTCCCCTCTCCCAGGGAGGGAGAGGGGCTGGGGTGAGGCAAGAGTTGTCGCAACATTATTG
>JAAUUG010000226.1 GCA_012031195.1 Oscillatoriales cyanobacterium SM2_1_8 | reverse complement strand
ATCGCCCACCCACAGCCGATGACTTATATGCTGTTTTGCATAGCGACGAGACAAAACAACTCCGGGTCGCAGGGGCGAAGCCCCTACTGGTTCTATTAGACTTTTGTTGGGCAGGAAAAACCGTGTCAGTTTTATAGTCAATTTAATTAAAAATGGCAGACCGCGATTGTTTTGATTGCCTTTACTCCCCTCTCCCTACCTGGGAGAGGGACTGGGGGTGAGGACAAGATTGTCGCAAACACATTTGAAATGACTATAATTAAAACAACTATATGACCGTCTGGATTATCGTGTTGGCAATGGAGACAGATCGCCATGGTTGCGGTGGGGGATGGTTCCCCTAAATTTTACGCCTGGGCCGTGCCTGCCTGAAACATCTGAGCCCCAAAATCCACGCGGCGATAGATGTCGGCGATCGCCAGTTCCAGCGACAAGTCCGGCAGGGCGATCGCCCCTTCTGGGGGGTAATCCTGAAAAATCCAGCGATCGCCTTCTTTGTGAAACCCTTCGACTTTCACCGCCGTTTGGGAAATCAGCAAGTACGCTTGCAAAGTAGGAATCGTGCGGTAGGCCGCAAACTTCTCCCCGCGATCGTGGGCTTCGGTAGACTCGGACAAAACTTCCGCAATCAGGATTGGATTGGTCACCGTATCGTTGCGCCCTTCCATCAACAGCGGCGGCTCGGGGGTCACCAGAATGTCCGGATAGGTGAGCATTTGGCGATCGGGAATCCAAAGGCGCTGGTCGGTCACGAAAACGTGATACGGAAGGTCACGCAGTGCCATATAAACCAGTACCAGCAGGTTGGTAATAATGGTGTTGTGGGTTAGGGTACCTCCAGCCATCGGAATCATCTCTCCATGGATATACTCGCTGCGGGTCTCGGCAGTGACTTCGTGGTCAAAGTAGGCGGTCAGTGGGGTTTGGGTGAGGAGTTGCATCATAAAATTTGCCGGATGTTATGGTTTGCAGGATCACAAGCCGTCCGGAAAGGGGGGCGAGAAAGGACTGGCTCAAAAACAATGGCGATCGGTACGGACATCCTGTGGCCCGGTGGCAAGAGAGGTTACGGGGCATCGGGGCCATCCCTGAGCCCCGCCCATTAGCCCTGCAAATGCGGCATCTGGGCAATCGCCGTGTTGACATCTTTGTCCCCCCGCCCCGAGCAGTTGATGACCGTGCGGTGGTTTTCCGGCAACGTCGGGCACAGGGTTTTGAGGTAGGCAAAAGCGTGGGCGGTTTCCAGGGCGGGAATGATCCCCTCCAGTTTAGAAACCTCCTCGAAGGCCGCCAAGGCTTCGGCATCGGTCACGCTGTAGTATTCGGCGCGGCCGCTCTCCTTGAGGTAGCTGTGTTCGGGCCCCACCCCCGGATAATCCAACCCGGCGCTGATGGAATGGGGTTCAACCACTTGCCCCTCTTCGTCCTGCAGCAAATAGCTCATGGCGCCGTGCAACACCCCGATCCGCCCTTGGGTGAGGGTGGCCGCGTGCTTGCCGGTCGCAATGCCTTCGCCCCCCGCTCCACACCAACCAGACGTACCGTGGGTTCCGCCACAAATTCGGCAAACAGCCCCATGGCGTTGGAGCCGCCCCCCACGCAGGCCAACAACACATCCGGCAGCCCGCCCCACTTTTCCTGGCATTGTTGCCGGGTTTCCCGCCCGATGATGGCATGAAAATCCCGCACCAACATGGGATAGGGATGGGGGCCTGCCACCGAACCCAAAATGTAGTGGGTGGTTTCGACGTTGGCGACCCAGTCCCGAATGGCCTCCGAAGTCGCATCCTTGAGGGTGCCGGTGCCGCTGCTCACGGGCCGCACCTCCGCCCCCAACAACCGCATCCGAAACACATTGAGGGCTTGCCGCTCCATGTCGCAAACCCCCATGTACACCACGCAGTCCAACCCAAACCGGGCGCAAACCGTGGCCGTGGCCACCCCGTGCTGACCCGCCCCCGTCTCGGCAATCACCCGCTTTTTGCCCATGGCGATCGCCAACAGCGCCTGACCCAAAGCATTATTGATTTTGTGGGCGCCGGTGTGGTTGAGGTCTTCCCGCTTCAGGTAAATTTCCCGGCCGTAGCGATCGCTCAGCCGTTCGGCAAAGTACAACGGGGAAGGTCGCCCCACAAAATCCTTGAGGTGCCGATCCAAGGTGGCGTTGAATTCGGGATCGTTGCGGTATTGGGCCGCTGCCGCTTCCAGTTCGGCCAGGGCCGCCATCAGGGTTTCCGGTACGTATTTGCCGCCAAAACGACCGAACCGGCCAAGGCGATCGGGAAGGGCTTGGATCATGTCTGGTTGGGTTGCGAATCTGCCCCAGTATAGCAAGGCAACATCCCCCGCCAGGCGATCCCTTGGGGCGACACCGCCAACCCGCAGGCCACCATCTGCACCCCGGCGGCCTGGGCCATGGCCCACAATCGGGCATATTCAGGATCGGCGCGGGCCCCCGGCGCAAAGGCGGTCACGTCCCTGCGATGCACAAAATACAAAACAGCGGTGCGAATGCCCCGCTGGGATAGGGCGATCAGTTCCCGCAGGTGTTTTTGCCCCCGGGTCGTTACGGTGTCGGGAAACAACGCCAACGCCCCTTGGCACCACGTGGTGTTTTTCACCTCCAAATACAGAGGGCTGGCCCCCTCCAACAAAAAATCAATGCGGCTATTTTCCTGACCGTAGGGGACTTCGGCCCGCCAACGCTCCCAAGGCTCCAATTCCGGCACCAACCGGCGATCGAGCAGAACTTTGACGACGGCATTGGGGCGGGCCGTGTTGATGCCGACCCAAATCCCATCCACGGCGATCGCCTCCCAGGTGTAGGCCAGCTTCCGTTGGGGATTGGTGCTGGGCAGCAACAGCACCGGACTGCCCGGCGTGCATACTCCGGTCATCGGGCCCGTATTGGGACAGTGGGCCGTCACGATCCGACCGTCCGCCAGTTCCACATCCGCCAAAAACGCTTGTAGCGCTGCCGGAGGGTACCGGCAATGGGGTTTTCGTAAGGCCAAACCAAGGTCATGTTTCGAGGGGCAACCGAATCCATGGCATAATCGCATAAACGTTGCGGTAGAAGGTGCCATGGGCTTGGATGCTTTTCTGATTGTGGGAGCGGCGCTCTTTTGCATCGGCATTTATGGGCTGGTGACCAGCCGCAACGCGGTACGGGTGCTGATGTCGGTGGAATTGATGCTGAATGCCGTGAACCTGAATTTGATGGCTTTCTCCAACTTCTTGGATTCCGCCAACCTGCGTGGCCAGGTGTTTACGGTGTTTGCCATTACCGTGGCCGCAGCGGAAGCGGCGGTGGGCTTGGCGATCGTGTTGTCCATCTACCGCAGCCGCGATACCGTGGATATGGAAGAATTTCGGTTGTTGCGCTGGTAGTGACCAATCCCCTTTCCCGCCTGACCCGCGATCGCCCCGCCGAAGCCCTGGAACCCATGTTGCCCGGGGAGCGCTACCGTCGTACCGTCGAACGGTTGGATTTGGCGATGCGGGCCCGCTACCCCCTCATTTATGTGGTGACCCCGGAAGAGTTGCCGGTGGATGAAGTGTTGCAGCGGGTGGCGACCCAATTGCAGCCCCCCCGCAAGGTGTACACCTGGGACATTGCCCGGGGTTGGGCCGACAACGGCGCCGATCGCGGCTCGGTGATGGGGGCCCTGGCCCGGATTGCCAAGGGCGATCGCGAAGAGGAAGGGGCGGTGTTTGTGTTGCGGGATTTGCATTTTGTCCTGAAGCAACCCCACCTCAGCAACCATGCGCCGATTATCCGGGAGTTGCGCAACCTGGCGCGGGAGTTGGTGCGCACCCGCCGCACCCTGATTTTGACCAGCCAAACCCTGGCGGTGCCGGAAGAGTTGGCCGAAGACATGACGGTGATGGATTTTCCGTTGCCCGATGCCGAAGAAATTCAGTACGCCATCCGGCAAATGGTGGTGCCCGAAAAGCTGAAACTGGAAGGCTTGGCTTTGGAACAAATGGTGCGGGCCTGCCAAGGCCTCAGCCGGACGCGCATTCAACGGGTGTTGGCCCAAGCCCTGGCCTCCACCCGTCGGCAGGTGGACGACACGGCGATCGCCGATGTGCTGGAGGAGAAAAAACAAGCCATTCGCCAAACCGAAATCCTGGAGTTTTTCAGCGCCACCGAAACCCTCAAAAATGTGGGGGGTCTGGAAAACCTCAAGCAGTGGGTGCGGCTGCGGCGGGATGCCTTTACGGAGGAGGCCCGACGCTACGGCATTCCCAATCCCAAAGGCGTGTTGCTGGCGGGGATTCAAGGCACCGGCAAATCCCTTTCGGCCAAAACCATTGCCAACGAATGGCGGCTGCCCCTGTTGCGGCTGGATGTGGGGCGGTTGTTTGGCGGCATTGTCGGCGAGAGCGAATCCCGCACCCGCCAAGCCATTCGCATTGCCGAGGCGGTGGCCCCCTGCGTGCTGTGGATCGATGAGATCGACAAAGCCTTTGGCAACCTCACCAGCGGCATGGATGGGGATTCGGGCACCAGCCGGCGGGTGTTTGGGGCCCTCATTACCTGGATGCAAGAGAAAACGGCGCCGGTGTTCATTGTGGCGACGGCCAACAACGTGCGGGCCCTGCCGGCGGAGTTGCTGCGGAAGGGGCGCTTCGATGAGATTTTCTTTCTGAATTTGCCCACGGAAACGGAACGGCAAGAAATTTTTCGGGTGCACCTCCAAAAGTTGCGCCCCGGTCGCCTCCGGGATTTTGATACAGCCCTGTTGGCCCGCTTGGCCGTGAACTTTAGCGGCGCGGAAATTGAACAGGTGTTGGTGGATGGTTTGCAGCGGGCTTTTGGGCGGGGCAGCGCCGGCCAACGTCAAGACTTCACGACGGAAGATGTGGTGGCCAGCATCGCCGAAACCGTGCCCCTGGCGGCGATCGCCCGCGATCAAATCGACTCCCTCAAACGCTGGGCGGTCGAAGCCGGAGCCCGTACCGCCTCCAACGATGTGGCGCTCACCGAAGAATTGCGGCGCTTTGGCCAAGAACGCGGTTTGGATCCCATTGAGGTGGACGAATGATGAAACGCAAAACCCCGCCCCCCAGCGGCGACAATTTTCCCCCCCGGCGCGATCGTCTGCCCC
>JAAUUG010000008.1 GCA_012031195.1 Oscillatoriales cyanobacterium SM2_1_8 | reverse complement strand
CCAGAACCCACCCCACCCCCACCTGTTGTCTCGGAGCCTTCTACCAATGACCCTCTTTGAATTGTTTGTGAAAGGCGGAATCACCATGTATCCGCTGCTGTTGTTTTCGGTGGCCCTGTTGGTCATGGTGGTCGAGCGCGGGTATTTTTGGACGCGGTTGGGGCGACAGCAGCCCCAGTTGGTGCGTCAGGTGTTTCGTACCTACCGCAACTCCCCCGTAGAGGCACAACAACAGTTGGAGTCCCAGCGAAACCTGCCGATTTCTCGCATTTTCTTGGCGGCGTTGGAGCTGGAAGACCCCGATCCTGATGAATTCCGGCTGGCTTTGGAGAGCTCGGCCCAAGCGGAAATTCCCCTGCTCAAGCGGTTTGCCACGGCCCTCGATGCGATCGCCACGTTGGCCCCGCTGTTGGGGCTGCTGGGCACCGTTACCGGGTTGATGGAGTCTTTTGCGGCTGTGAGTTTGGGGGATTTTTCGCCGGAACGCACCGGTCAGGTTTCGGGGGGGATTGGCGAAGCCCTGATCACCACCGCCACGGGCTTGATCGTTGCCATTGTCGCCGCCGGGGCCGGCAGCATTTTCCGGGGTTTGTACCAAAACGAGATCGCGTTTTTGCAGGAATGGGGTGGCCGTCTGGAATTGATCTACCGGCACCACCACCTCCGCCCCGCCGCCGGCGATCGCCTCGCCGTGGCCCCACCCCGCAAGGGATAGTCCCAACTTCTTGCCAACGGATTGCCACCGACTCCTATGCGATTGCCCGAAGAGCCCGAAATTCCCCCCACCATCAACGTCACTTCGTTGATCGATGTGACCTTTTCGATTTTGGCGTTTTTTCTGTTTTCCACGCTGTTCCTGACCAAAAATTTGGGGTTGCCGGTGAATTTGCCCAAAGCCCAAACCGCAACCCCCCAACCGAAGCTGCGATACACCGTTACCGTCAACGCCAAGGGGGATATTTTTTTGAACCAGGTGGCCACGCCCCTGACCGATCTGGCGGTGCAAATCAACCGGCAACGGGGCGCCCAAGAAGCGGTGGTGTTGTTGCAGGTCGATCAAGAAGCCAAACACGGCCGGGCGATCGCCGTTTTGGATCGGTTGCGGCAAATCGAGGGGGTGCGGCCGGCGCTGGCGGTACAGGCCGAGTAACGAGGCACTGCGGTCACGCGGTAACCACGGGTACCCCCAAGGTTTTGGCGAGGCCCTTGGCCAAAGGTTCGTAGCTGCCCCAGGCGATCGGGGTCAATTCCCAACAGCGGGCCGCGGTATCCAGCCACAGGTTTCTTGGCGATCGCCCTCGTCGTCGGTGGTGATTTGCCGGCGCAGGGCTTGGATGTCGGCCACAGGAATTTGGCCATCTTGGTAGGTGAGGTACCCTCTTCGGCGATCGAAGGTGAGGTGCAGCTTGCCATCGTGGTTGTACAGGCGAAAGGCATCTTCTTCTTGTTCCCAGCCCCAGCCGTTCCAAGCACCGGTGCGGTGGGTGCTGCTCAAAAACGGCTCCACCAAGGGGGGAAGGGTTCCCAGCCCCCACAGGTCCACCTTGGGAAACAGCACCAAGAATTTGGCGCGGAGGGTGCGCGGGCCCCGCTGCCACAACCCCAATTCCAGGGATTTGCCCACGGCCCGGCTGTCGATGGCCGTCAGGGTCTCCGTATCCCAGGTTTCTTCGGTGGTGCGCCACCAGAATTTTTGCCGGCAAGTGGCCCGGTGTCGAGCTTTGTCGAAAGTCCAGGTGCGTTGGCTGGAGAGCAGCACCCAAAGGCTGGTGGCTACCGCCCCCCGATCGGGAACCAAGGCAACACCTGCTGTTGGAACAAAGCCCCCACATCCCCCAGCCGGGTATCGGCGGCCCAGGTTTTGGTCACCGCAAGACTGGGATTGGCCCGCCAGTCCGCAAACTGGGCTGCGATCGGGTTTGGATTGGGACAGGGGGTGTTGGTGTCTTCCGTCGTGGTCTGAAATTCCGGCAGGGGGATCGGCCACTCCCCGATCGCCGTGACCAGGTTCACTTGGCACCGGTAGTAAGCAATGGTGTCGCATTCCCGACCTTCCCCCGTGCGACGACACCACTGGCGGGTTTGGCGAATCGAGGTGACGGTGGTATCCCGCACCCCAGCGATTCTCTGATCCTGCACGCTTTGTCCCCGGGCATTCACCTCCTGCAGGCGGCAATCCAGGGCTGGGGCAGTGCCCTGGCAAGTCAAAGTGGTTAAAGAGCCGGTGTAGCTTTGGCTGGCGGTGTAGATCCCCAGACCTCCCCCCAAAGCCAGCGTTAGCACCGTCCCGATCGCCATCTTGGTGCGCAGTTGGGCCAGGAGGGGCGGCTCTGCCAAAGTCAGTCGCTGTGAAGTCTTCTCCAGGGTAGCAATCCGGCCCATGGCTGCCTCAGCAAACTTGGTTGTAGATTAGGTTGCCTGCCCCCATCCGGGCATGGCTTTGGGTTCCCCACCTGCGGATGGGTTTATCGGGGCAACTCCTCGGAGCGATCGCCGGCTTCAGTTTGGGTTTTGGTGGCTTGGGTTTCGGCCAAAAGCCGGGCCCGTTCTTCGGGGGATAGGCTCTCCCACTGCCGTTGCCAAAAAGCGGTTTTGTAAGCCTCAATTTGGCGATCGAGGGTCATGTTTTTGGTGAAGGCCCGCAGGGCGTAGGAAGCCAGCCAAGTCAACAACGCCGCCACCAGCACCAATTGGCTCCAAATGCCGGCGGTGACATCCTGCAAACCCAGCCAACGGAGGCTCCCGTAGGCCAACCCGCCGGTGCCCAAAAAAGGAGAGCCAACAAAATGGCATCGATCCGGCGCATGGTTTTTTACAGTTGGCGGGCTTGGGGACGGAAATTGAGAAAGGGCGAGATCGCCGCCAATCCCGGAAAGAAAAAGAACACCATAAAACACAGAAAGGCCCGTTCCCAAGAACCGGTTTTGTACCACCGCTGCTTCATGTAGATCATCAAGATCAGGGGGACCACCACCAGATAAAGACCGAGCAGGGCACCGTAGGCCCCCCAAACCAACCAGGCCGCCATAGGATCGTATTGGAAGTTCTTTTCAATTATATGGGTCTGCGGACCGCCCTGGTCTTTTATACCTGTTTGCCCTTGGCCCGTCCCACCGAAGCGCTGAATTTCCGGGGGATTGCGGCGTGGGCCCCCACGGTCGGTTTGGTCCTGGGCGTCATGCTGACGGCGATCGCCTACTTGTTGCCGCTCCGTCAGCCCCTGCAAGCGGCGGTGGTGGTGCTGCTGTGGCTGAAATGGACAGGGGGACTCCACCTCGACGGAGCGATGGATGCGGCCGATGGGTTGGCGGTGACCGATCCGGCCCGGCGGTTGGCGGTGATGGCCGATAGCCGCACCGGTGCCTTTGGGGCGATGGCGGCGATCGCGATTGTGGGACTGAAGGTGGCAGCGTTGCAGACGGTGCCGGTGTTTCCGGCGGCCATGGTGGCGGCGGCCTGGGGGCGCTGGGGTCAACTGCGGGCGATTTGGCAATACCCCTACCTCAAAGCCGAGGGCAAAGGCAAATTTCATCGGGAAGGGTTGTCCCGGTGGGCGGTGGTGGGCAATGCCCTGGGGCTGTTGTTGGCGACGACGCTGCTGGCACCGCCGTGGGGCTGGGTCTGGGCGATCGGGGCGGCGGCGATCGCCTGGGGGGTCGGCGCTTACTTCCAACGGAGCTTCGGTGGCCAAACCGGCGATACCTACGGGGCGATCGTGGAATGGACGGAATGCGGCGTTTTGATTTTGGGCCATGCCCTGACCACAGCCTATAGTTATAGTCAATTTAATTAAAAATGGCGCGAATACGATTGTTTTGATTGCCTTTACTCCCCTCTCCCTCCCTGGGAGAGGGGTTGGGGGTGAGGGCGAGACTGTCGCAAACACATTTGAAATGGCTATATAGCTGCTTTGCATAGCGACGAGACAAAACAACTCCGGTCGCAGGGGCGAAGCCCCCGTATTGGTTCTATTGGACTTTCGTTGGGCAGGAAAAATCGTGTCGGTTTTAATTAAAATGACTATAAATGCCTATATTTTAATTAAGAATACGCCTACAAAAGGACAACATTGGCTTTCGAGTTCATACTGAGCAAGGGTTTGAGCTTGGAAAAGCTGTATCAAATTCAAATTGAATGACTATAATCTTTACTCAACCGCCTTTGCTTTCCTAGCCAAGCAACTGTTCGCTCCACTACCCACTTCTATGCCCGTCACAAAAGTTTCGGTCGGATGCGGCACACGGGTTCGGCTACCGCTCCGGCGATCGCAAAGTGTTCGGCCACGAAGGCATCCTTGGTCCCCTGATATGCCAGGGTGAGGGGGGGGCGATCGCCCGGGCCCTGTTGAATTTCTTGGGCGGCTTGAAGGTGAGACGGTTCATCGTACAAATGCAGATCGCCGAAAGCCCAAATCAGTTTGCCCATGGTCAAGCCCAGGCGGTGGGCCAGCCAAACCCCCAAACCCCAATACTGCACCCAGTTGTGGGGGACCCCCAGCAAAACATCGGCGCTGCGCTGGTAGGTGGACAACACCAATTCCCCCTGGCGCACCCAACCCTGCAATACGGTGCCGTGGCAAGTGGTGGGGGTTTGGGGGTTTTGATTCAGCTCGGTGATGCGGGCCATGTCGGCGCTGTGCCAGGTGGTGGCGATCGCCCGACGGGAATGGGGGTGATCCCGCAGGGTTGCGTACAGGGCTTCGATTTGGTCGTAACTTTCCCGATGCCATTGGGCGCCGTACCCCGCTTTGTATTGACCGTCGGCGGCCAGTTGTCCCTGCCACCAATCCTTCAGCACCTCCGGACAAGTCGGGTCGCCGCCAACAAACCATTCCATCTCCCGCAGGGCCTTTTTCCAAGCCGTCCGGCGCAGCGTAACCAACGGGAAAGACGTGAAAACCAGACGGGGATAGTCCACCAACGAGTAAACGGCGGCATTGCGCGTGACCAGGCGATCGCCATGGGTTTGGAGGGCGCGCAACATTTCTTGGTAGGGGCGATCGGCGGTCATGGTTTTTCTTCTTCGATTTGGATGTGAACGGTACGGGTGGGGAAGGCAAACCCGATGCCCCGCTCGGCGAAAGCCCGGTAAATCCCCAAACACACCTGCTGGTGCAAGTCCATGTAGATGTTGTAGTCCCGATCGAGCACGTGGTACACGGTCTCAAAGTCGAGGCTGGAGGGCCCATACTGATAAAAATGGCAGCGCTCGAACTGGATGCCGGTCATCGGCTCGACGAGGTGACGCACCAACTCGGGAACGGTGCTCAGCACATCGGGAGGGGTGTCGTATTCTACGCCAAAGTGAAAGCAAACCCGCCGCCGGTACATTCGCCGGTAGTTGCGCAGGCGGTGGGTGGTGAGGTAGGTGTTGGCAAAGATCAGTTCTTCGCCCCCCCAAACTCCGCAACCGGGTGCTTTTGATGCCAACCCGTTCGACGGTACCCATAAATTCCGATTCATCGACGACCAAAAAGTCGCCGATCTCGAAGGGGCGATCCAGAACGATTGTGTAGTAGTTGAACAAATCCTCAAAAACGCTCCGGGAAGCCAAGGCGAGGGCGACCCCCCCCAACCCCCCAAGCTAGCCAAGAGACCCGTCAGGTTCAAGCCCAGGTTTTGCAAAAAGAAAATGACGGCGATCGTCCACAGGGCAATGTCGATCGCCGGGGTGAGCAGGTGCAGGCTGGCGGTGGAATCGGCTTCCCCGCGTTTTTTTTGCCACCATAGCCGGAGGGCGTTGAACCCCAGCAATTGCAACAGCCGGGTGATCAGCAGGGTGGCCCCCGCCAACGCCGTGATGTCCAACAGGCGATCGAGGGCGGGATGGAGGTTCAAGCCCTGGCTGCCGGTATAAATCACCAAGGCATAGGCAAAGGGAATGGCGTAGGTTTCGCTGTACTGAATCAAGGCATCGTCGATGGGGCTTTCGGTGGTGGCAGCCACACGACGCAAGAGCGGCCACACGGCAGCCGTCACCAAGCGAATGCCCAGCACGCCCGCCAGGACAACCGCCGCCACGGTGACATAGCTGCTGAGGGTGTTGTTGAGGAATTTTTGTTGCGCCAGTCCGCCAACCATGCTATTGCTATCGCTGCTTACGATGGTCGCCAACGCGGCGCTGCCAAAGGTTAGCGTACCCCAGCGCACAAGATGGAGTTGCTGCATGGATGCTCGCCCAATTCAACTTGTCTACCCTATCAGAGCGGTTCTGATCCTCGGGCTGTGCGGGCTCGGATCGCTGTCGGGAGCCCAGGCCGCCGATTGGGTGATGCCGTTCCAAGGGGCGTTGCCCCGGGGCCCCCTCGCCGTTGTCCCCGATCGGTGCTGACCCGGGCCCGCTTTGCCGAAATGGTGCGCCAAGGGGTGGGGTTTCCCATGCGCCATCGGCCCTGGCCGGGCTTTCCCGATGCCCGCCCCGAAGAAAACCTCCGCTTTGCCTACGAAAACGGTTTTTTGAACGGCCACGCCGACGGATCGTTGCGCCCCCAAGAAACGATGTCGCGGGCCCACCTGTTCGCCGCGATCGCGCCGGGTTTGAGGTGCCCGTACCCCCTGGCCCAGAGGTGCCGGCCTACCTGCAGCGCTATTTTGGCGACCAAGCCCCCGGTTTTGCCCAATGGGCGATCGCCGCCCTGACCCATCACCAAATTTTGGTGCTTTATCCCGAGCCCCGGTTCCTCCAGTCCCACCAACCGGCCACCGAAGGGGAAGCCCTGGCCACCCTGCAACGGGCCCTGGCGTTTTCGCGATCGCCGCCCCCAAATCCCCTCCCCCCTACGTGCCGGTGGCCCACCGCCCCCGGATCACCCGGCTGCGGGTTTCGCTGTCCCAACGGCGGGTGGAAGCTTTCCAAGGCGATCGCCTCCTCAAGTCCTATCCGGTAGCCGTGGGGAAGTCCGGTTGGGAAACCCCGACGGGCACTTTTACGGTACGCCAACAATTCCGCGATCCCGATTGGCAAAACCCCTTTACCGGCGAAGTCATTGCCGCCGGCGACCCCGACAACCCCCTGGGCGATCGCTGGATTGGCTTCTGGACGGACGGCAAAAATTGGTCGGGGTTTCATGGCACCCCCAACCGCCGCTCGGTGGGGATGGCCGCCAGCCATGGTTGCCTGCGCATGTTCAACGAAGACATCCGCGAATTGTTTGATGGGGTCTCCCCCGCCACCGTGGTCGAAGTCCGCCGTTAGCCGGTTCTGCTGGAGGAGCAACGCCAACGGCGCTACAATTGGGGGGCAGAGAAAGAGAAAAACGATGGGTGCCCAAGGGTTGGTTGCGCCAAGCGCGCTGATCGAGCAATTGCAGTGGCGGTACGCCGTCAAAAAATTTGATCCCCATCGAACCATTCCCGAAGACGTGTGGCAAGCCCTGGCCGAAAGCCTGCGGTTGTCCCCCTCTTCTTTTGGGCTGCAACCCTGGCGGTTTTTCGTAATTCGCGATCGCGCCCTCAAGGCCAAACTGTTGCCCCACTCTTGGAACCAACAGCAGGTGGTGGATGCTTCGCACGTGGTGGTGCTGGCCCGCAAAAGCGAGGTGGGGGAAGCCGAGGCCGACGCCTATTTGACGGATATGGCCCAAACCCGGGGGGTACCCCTGGAGCAATTGGCGGGCTTTGGCAAAATGCTCAAGGGATTTTTGGCCAAACCGCCCCTGGATTTGGGAGAGTGGAGCACCCGGCAGGTGTACATTGCCTTGGGGCAATTTATGACGGCGGCAGCCATGCTGGGGGTAGACACCTGTCCCATGGAAGGGTTTCTGCCCGACCAATACGATGAAATTCTGGGGCTGCCGGCCTTGGGGTACCGCTCGGTGTTGGTGTGTCCGGCCGGGTATCGGGCCGCCGATGACGCCTATGCCAACCTCCCCAAGGTGCGTTTTCCTGCGGCCCAAATGCTGACCTACTTGGGAGAATGACCACGGTCTATCCTGAATCCACCGCGGCCCTCGCGGCAGCGGTGCGTGCCGCCCAAGGCCACCCGATCGCCCCGGTGGGAGCTGGCACCAAGGCCCATTGGGGAGGGCAACTGCAAAGCGATCGCCCGGTGGTGACCCTCAGCACCCTCAAACTCAACCGGGTGGTGGCGTGGGCAGCGGCCGATTTGACGGTGACCGTCGAAGCCGGAATGTTGTTGGCGGATTTGCAACGGGAGCTGGCAAGCCAAGGGCAATTTATCCCCCTCGATCCCCCCTTTGCCGATCGGGCCACGGTGGGGGGTGTTTTGGCAACCGGTACCGGCGGCAGCCTGCGCCACCGTTACCACGGCATCCGCGACATGGTGTTGGGGGTGACCATGGTGCGGGCCGACGGCGAAGTGGTCAAAGCGGGTGGGCGTGTGGTCAAAAACGTGGCCGGCTACGACCTGATGAAACTGTTGGCGGGGTCGTGGGGCACCCTCGGCGTGGTTACCGAGCTCACGTTGCGGGTCTATCCGTTGCCCACCCAAACGGAAACCTGCTTGTTGTGGGGACCCTTGGCGGCGGTAGCCGATCTGCGCGATCGCCTGATGGCTTCGACCTTGACCCCGGTGGCTGTAGAAGTGCTGTCGCCCCCCCTGACCCAGGCTTTGGCGGGCCCGAACCAATGGGGGTTGGCCATACGGTTGGATGGGGTGGCGGCTTCAACCCAGGGCGATCGCCTGCGGCAGATGGCTTCAGGTTTGGAACTGGGGGCGATCGCCCCCGATTTTGGGCGGCTTGGCAAGGGATGTGGACGGGGCCCCGGCTGGTCAAGTTTGGGGTGTTGCCGGGCAACTTGGCGACGGTGGGGCCCCAATTGCCGGGGCTGTGGAGCTTGGGGGGGGGCACCGGGTTGGGGTGGCTGGTGCCGGAAGGGCCCCGGGAACCCCTGCGGGCCCTGTGCGAAAACCATGGCGGCTTTGCCTCGGAATTGGCCGGCGACAAAACCGGCGACCTTTGGGCGATCGCCCGGCGGCCGGGCCCTGGGCTCGCCGCTTGAACAGGCCTTCGATCCCCAAGGGGTGTTGAATCCGGGGCGTTTTTTGCCCGAGTTGGCGAGCCCCTAAGGTTTTCGATACACTCTTGGATAGGCTTGGAATGGAGAAGTCAAGCACCATGGGGGCCAGCGCGATCGCCCGTCAAGCAGAGCGGCTGCGAACCGCCGAAATCTACCTGCGCTGGGGAGTTGGTCTCCTGCTGTGGTTGACCTTGGGCAGCCTATCCCTGTGGCAATTGCGGGAAGACATTCAACTTTGGCGCGAGTTTTTTACCTGGGCCGCGGTTCGCAACAGCCTGCAACAAAACCGTTGGGCCTTCCTGGGCTTGGGGTTGTGCGTGGGGGTCACCCTGTCCACCCTCATCCGCCAAAGTTTGTTCATTGTGTTTGGGCTCTCGCGCCCCGAAAAACGGGCCTGTTGGTGCGGGTCCGCCGGATTCGGCGCCGGGGCTCCCGCCATCCCCTCTGGCATTGGGTGGTGGCCAAACCATGAACCCCTTCTGGGAAGAGTTTCCGCGCTCTTCTTTCGCCCTTTGTGCCCCCAATGCAACGGTACCTTGCCGACGGGGAGCCGTCCCGGATTTTGTGCGGCCTGCCTCGGGCAATTGCGCCCCGACCCCGATCGCCCTTTCCATGTCCGGTTGGTGACCCCCCAACCCCTGGATTTGTTTGCGTGGGGGGAATACGATGGACCCCTGAAGCGGGCGATCGCCGCCTGCAAGTACAGCAACCGTCCCCAAATTCTGCGCTGCTTGGGGCAGCAAATCGGCCGCACTTGGCAAACCGCAGCCCAAACCTGGCAAGCCCGACATCCCGGATTGACGGTGGTGCCCATCCCTTTGCACCCGGCAAAATACAAAAGCCGGGGGTTTAACCAGGCCGAAGAATTGGCGCGGGGCTTTTGCCAGGTTACCGGTCTCCCCTGCCGCCCCAACCTCCTCCAGCGGGTGCGGGAGACCATCCCCCAAATGCAAACCCGCAGCCGGGCCGAACGCATCGCCAACCTGCAAGAAGCCTTTCAGGCGATCGCGCCCCCCATCCCCTGTTGCTCTGCGACGATATTTACACCTCGGGGGCCACCATTCAAGCGGCGATCGGAGCCTGCCAAGCCGTCCAAACCCCGGTGGCCGGTGTGGTGGTGCTGGCCCGCACCGCCGCCTGACCCTTTTGGCGGGGAAAACCCCTTCCTGGGTTGTATGGTCTCGAGTCCCTTAATGTCAACAGCCCCCCACCCTTCGTAGCCTTCATCACACAAGCGTTGGGGTCCCTAGGATAAGATGGCATTGATTCCCGTACGAGGATGCCGCTGTGTTGGCCTTGAGTGTTCTCATCGTGGCAGGGAATCCAAACCTTGGTTCCTTGTTGGGTTGGCACCTACAGCAAGTGGGTTGCACGGTCTACTACGCCCGCGGGGAACAGCAAGCGATGACGCTCTATGTGAAGCACCGCCCCAGTTTGGTTGCGATCGATACCGATTTAACCGATGGCGATGGCCTCCACCTGTGCCGTCGTCTGTTTGAGGATCGGCGATCGCTGTTGTTGCTGATTTCTACCAAGGTGGGGGAAATGGACAAGGTGTGCGGGCTCAAGGCCGGAGCCGACGACTACCTGACCAAGCCCTTTGGGATGCAAGAATTTTTGGCACGGGTCGAGGCCGTGGGCCGGCGGATGCGGTTTGCGACGGCGCCGGTCACCCGCTTGGATTACGGCAGTTTGCAAATTGACTTGGTGCAACGGCAGGTCAAAATCAAAGATATTTTGGTAAACCTTACGCCCCAGGAATTTAGCCTGTTGGTGGTGTTGGCCCAAGCCGAAGGGGCCGCCGTCACCCGCAACGACCTGCTGGCCAGGGCTTGGCCCGAAGACATCGACAACCCGCGGACGGTGGACACCCATGTGTTGTCCCTGCGCAAAAAGATTGAATTGGCGCCGCAACAACCGAACCTGATTCAAACCGTACGGAACGTGGGGTACCGCCTCAACCTCGAAGCCCTGTTGCGTCCGCAGCCGCCCCGGCCAGCCATGTCCGGGTTTCGCCATCAACCGAACTACGATCGCCCCAAATGTCCTCCCGGTAACCCCTTGCCGAGAACGCGGCGACCCCGTAGGCTATCCCCATTCTTTGTGCCAACCAAACCATGCGTACTCCCATTCGTACCGCCGGGGCGCCGTTGCCGGTGGGCCCCTACAACCAAGCGATCGCCGTCGGCAACCTGGTGTTTACGGCGGGCCAAGTGGCCATCAATCCCGCCACCGGTGAATTAACGGGCGACATCGCAGCCCAAACCGGACAGGTGTTGCAAAACCTGCGGGCGGTGTTGCAGGCGGCCGGCAGCGATTTGAGCCATGTGGTCAAAACCACGGTTTTTCTGGCGAACATGGACGATTTTGCCGCCATGAACGCTGTCTATGCCCAGCATTTTCCCGATCCGGCTCCGGCCCGCTCCTGCGTCCAAGCCGCGCGGCTGCCCCTCGGCGCCCTGGTGGAAATCGAGGCGATCGCGATCGCACCCTGATCTTCTTGCCATGTCATAAAATCAACTGCAATGGAGACCTGCAAAGTCTTCTACAATGGCCATGGGAACTATACAAATTTTGAATGAGGTGCGATCGTGGAACCAACACCGTCGGGGCAACACGGCATTCGCTTGCACTGCGATCGCTGCGGATACGAGGAAGAATACCGCCGATTGTTGACCACCTGCCCGCAATGCGGCTGGGTGACGATGCCCCAATACGATCTGGCGGCCCTCCGGCAGCAACCCTGGACGGCGCAAGTGGCGGAGCGGGAACGCAACCTGTGGCGCTATCGAGAACTGTTGCCGGTGCGCCACCCCGAAGCCCTGCGGCCCATGGGCGAAGGCTGGACCCCGTTGTTTCGCGCCGAGCGGTTGGGGGCAAAAATGGGACTCCAAAATCTTTACATTAAAGACGAGCGGCAGAACCCCAGCGGTTCCTTCAAGGATCGGCAGGCGGCGGTGGCGATCGCACCTTGGTGGAGCAGGGGATAAAATCTTTGGTTTTGGCTTCCACGGGCAACGTGGCGATCGCCTATTCGGCCTTTGCGGCGCGGATGGGTTTGGAAATGTGGGCCTTTTTCCCGCGGTTGGTGCCCGAGGAAAAAATTCGGGAAGCGGCGGTGTACGGCACCCACATTGTGCGGATCGACGGCACCTACGACGAGGCCAAGGCGGCGGCGGCGGCTTTTGCCGAGGCCCAGGGTTTGTTTTTGGACAAAGGGGTGAAAACCTTTGCCGGGGTCGAAAGCATGAAGACCTTGGCCTTTGAGGTGGCGGAGCAATTGGGGTGGCGGGCCCCCGATTGGTATGTGCAGGGGGTGAGCGGCGGCATGGGGCCGGTGGGAGTCGCCAAAGGGTTTGCGGAGCTGGCAGCCTTGGGATTGATCGAGCGCGTGCCCGCCTTGGGGTTGATGCAGTCGGCGGGATGTGCCCCCATGGTGCAATCCTTTCGGCAAAACCAGGCCCAGGCTACCCCCGTGGTGCACCCCAGCACCCGCATTGCCACCTTGGCGACGGGGGACCCCGGCATCGCCTACGAGTTGTTGTACGGTTTGATCGCCCAGTACGGCGGCGACATGGAAGCGGCGACCGACGAAGAAGCCTACGCCATGACCAAGTTGTTGGCACGGACGGAAGGATTGTCGGTGGAACCGGCGACGGCGGTGGCTTTTGCGGCCTTGGCCAAGTTGGTGGCGCGGGGGGCGATCGGACCCGACCGCGACGGTGGTGATCAACTGTACGGGGCATACCTATCCGGTCGAAGCGCACATCGTGGCCGAGTCTTTGCTGATGCCGCCGCAACCGGTACTCGCCTTGGCCTAGGATTGGTCTGGGCTTAACAGCGCACCAAGACGGTTTGATAGACCGGCAACCCCCGCTCCTGCACCGATTGTTCCCGTTCCGTCGGCACATGGGCGGGGTAGGCATCCCCCAAAAACGGTTGCGGGTGGGCGAGGTTGCGGTAGGCCGGGTGGGCCACAAACGCCCGCACCATGGCGATCGCCACCGGCTCCACATCGCTTTGGAGGTAGACCTTCCCCCCCCGTCGGCAAAATGTTGGCCAGGTCGTTCACCAGTTGGGGTTGCACCGTGCGCCGCTTTTGTTGTCGGCGTTTGAACCAGGGGTCCGGAAACAAAATGCTGACGGCGATCGCCTGGAGTCCCCAGGTTCGCAGCGACACGTTGACGTTGCAATAGGCATAGTGCAAATTGGTGAGTCCGGCCTCGTCCCGCAGCCGGCAGGCCCGCTCCACCAAAGTCTGGCGAATTTCCAAACCCAGAAAATTGCGATCGGGGTCGGCTTGGGCCATGGTCAGCAGGTAGCCGCCCTTGCCGCAACCGATATCGAGGTGCAAAGGCCGCGACCAGTCGCCGTAAATTTGGGCCCAGGGGGGGGCCAAACCCGGGGCTTGATGGGGGCGAGATAGGGGGTTAACGTGTTCTCGAACGCGAACGTTGGTCATGTTTGCCGTACACTGAAAAAGACTTTGGAGAATGCGCCGTGTTGCCGCCCGATTTCCTGCTCGATCGCTGGATCGATGAATGGCTGCAAGAAGATGTCGGCCGCGGCGATTGGGCCAGCCAGTCTATTTTTGCCGATTTTGCCGAAGGGCAAGAGAGCGGCCGGGCCTTCTGGGTCGCCAAGCAGGAGGGGGCGGTGGCGGGCTTGCCGGTGGCGGCCCGAGTGTTTGCCCGATTGGATCGGGGGTCTCAGTTTACCCCATTGGTGGTCGAAGGGGGCCTGTGTGCCGCCGGCCAACCCCTGGCGGAAATGCAGGGCAGCAGTCTGGCTTTGTTGATGGGGGAGCGGGTCGCCCTCAATTTGGCGATGCGGTTGTCGGGGATCGCCACGTTGACCCGTCGGTATTGCCGGGCGATCGCCGGTTCTGCCGTCCGGTTGGCCGATACCCGCAAAACCACCCCTGGGTTGCGGATTCTGGAAAATACGCCACGCGGTTGGGGGGGGCGGTCAACCACCGCTTGGGTTTGGACGACGCGGTGATGCTGAAGGACAACCACATCGCGGCGGCCGGCGGGCTCACGGCGGCGGTGCAACGGGCCCGGGCCCACATGCCCTTTCCCCTCAGCCTGGAGGTGGAAACCGATTCCCTGGCGTTGGTGCAAGAGGTGGCGCCCCTGCAAGTGGACATTGTGATGTTGGACAACATGGGTTTAGCCGACATGGCCGTAGCGATCGCCCATTTGCGGGAAGTTTGCCCCCGCACCAAAATCGAAGTTTCCGGGAACGTCACCCTGGAACGGTTGCCGGAGATTGCGGCCCTGGCCCCGGATTTTGTTTCAACCAGCGCTTTGGTGACCCGGGCCCCCTGGCTGGACATCAGCATGCGCATGAAGGAGGCTTCCGGTGATTAGGGGCGATCGCCCTATCCCGGGGGGTATCGCGGCTGCTGGGTACCCTCACCCCCCCGATCTCTTGGCGACGGCGGCGATTTCTCAAATTGGCGGCTTTGGCCGGCGGTGGGTTGGCCCTCAACGGTTGTGCGGCCCCAGTCCGTTCGCGGGTGGCGGTGATTGGCGCTGGGTTGGCGGGGCTGAATGCGGCCTTTCAGTTGCAAAAACAGGGACTGGCACCCACCGTGTACGAAGGGCGATCGCGGGTGGGGGGGCGCGTTTACACCCGATCCCAGGTGTGGGGCAACGCCACCTACCTCGATTTGGGGGCGGTGCTGATCAACAGCGATCACGAGGAAGTGAAAACCCTGTGCCAAGAATTGGGGGTACCCCTCTACGAGCGCCAAGGGAGCCCAGACTTGGAGAATACCGCCTTCTTTTTCGACAATCGACGGATCCCGATCGCCGAAATGGGGGCCGCCTTGGCGCCCATTGCCTCCCAACTGGCCGCCGATGCCGCTTTGTTGGAGCAGGATTTTGAGCGGCACGGTTCGGCCCTGGATCGGTTGTCGGCAACGGCTTACCTCGACCGGCATCGAGAGAAAATCGAGAAACCCTTCGTGCGATCGCTCCTGCAGGCGGCCATGCGGTCGGAGTATGGCAGCGAACTGGCCGACCTGTCGGTGTTGGGATTGTTGTATCTCTTGCCCACGGTCGAACAGGGTCAAGTCGAAGTTATCAGCCAGAGCGACGAAGCTTATGCCATTGTCGGGGGCAGCGGTCGGCTGGCGGAAGCCTTGGCGGCCCAACTGACCAACCCCATCCAATTCCAAAAAACCCTGAAAACCTTGGCCCCGGAAGGCAAAGCCTACCGCCTCACCTTTGCCGACGGTACCGCCGAAACCGTGGATGCGGCGATCGTCACGTTGCCGCCGCCGGCCCTGCGCCAAGTGGAAATGGGGGTGCCCCTGCCGCCGACGTTGCAACGTTATTTCCAAGAAATTCAACTGGGCCGCAACGAGAAACAATTTGGCCGCTTTCGGCAACGGGTGTGGCGAGAGGCCGGGGGCTTCGGCGATGCCTGTTGGAGCGATCGCGGGTTTTGCACCGGCTGGGACGATTCGGTACGGGTGGGGGCACCGAAGGCACGTTCACGTTTTTCCACGGCGGCCGCGAAGTGGAGGCCCTGACCCAAGCCTCGCCAGCCACTTGGAACCAGACCCTGCAACAAACCCTGGCTTCGCTGTTGCAACGTCCTGACCTGGCAGACTACCAAACCCCCGATACCCTGCGCTCCGCTTGGAGCAACGATCCGTTGAGCCAAGGCTCCTACACCCGGTTTCGTCCGGGCCAACTCACGGACTTTGCCAACGTGTTTTATACCGACGAGGGCGCTCCTGTGGTGGACAATTTGGCCTTCGCCGGGGAACACCTCAGCGAAGAATTTTGGGGGTACATGAACGGGGCCCTGGAAACCGGCCGGCGGGCAGCCCTGGCGATCGCCCAAAAGCTAGCCTGATCATACCCTTTGGGCACATTCTTTGGATATAGTCGCTTTAATTAAGAGTGGCACAATTATAGTTGTTCTGACTGCATTTACTCCCCTCTCCCTCCCTGAGAGGGGTTGGGGGTGAGGGCAAGATTGTCGCAAACATAATTAAAATGACTATATAGTCATTTTAATTAAAACTGACACGGTTTTTCCTGCCCAACGAAAGTCTAATAGAACCAATACGGGGGCTTCGCCCCTGCGACCCGACTTGTCTTGTCTCGTCGCTATGCAAAACAGCTATACAGGCGCATTCTTAATGAAAATGACTATATGTTGTGGACATCCGAAGGTCGCCCGGCAAAGGCTACACCGGACGGCTCATAGCAGCCAAGTCCAACACCTGCGCGAGGGTGATTTCATCCAACAAACCCCGTTCCAACACAATTTGCCGCAGCGACTTGCCGGTTTGCAAAGACTCTTTGGCGATTTCGGCGCAGGTGAGGTATCCCAAATGGGGGTTGAGGGCTGTGACCAAAGCCAAGCTGGTTTCGGCGGAATGTTGGCAATGTTCGGGGTGGGCCACCATGCCGGCGATCGCCCTCCGGGCCAACACCTCCAACCCGTTCCCCAAAATCTCAATCATGTGCAGCAGGTCGTAGGCTACCAACGGCATCATCACGTTTAATTGCAGTTGACCGGCTTGGGCCGCCAGGGCGATCGCACTGTCCAAACCCATCACCTGAAAACACACCATGTTCATCATTTCGGCCATCACCGGGTTGTATTTGCCGGGCATGATCGAGGAACCGGGTTGCACCGGAGGCAAAGAAATTTCCTTGAGGCCGGTGGCGGGCCCCGAATCCAACAACCGCAGATCGCTGGCAATTTTGTTGATGTCTTGGGCGAGGTTGCGCAGGGCCCCCGACAAACCCACGAAAGCCCCCAAACTCTGCATGGCGGCCATCAGGTTGGGCGCAGGCAAAAACCGTAGCCGGTAAATTCCCGCAACCGCTCGATGGTGCGTTCCCGGTAAGCAGGATGGGTGTTCAACCCGGTGCCGGCCGCGCTGCCGCCAATCCCCAACACCAACAGTTCCGCCGCCGCTTGCCGCACTTGCCGGGCCCGGTCGGACACGATCGCCCCGTAGGCCGCCAAAACATCCCCAACCGCACCGGTACCGCGTCCTGCAATGGGTACGCCCCGCTTGCACCACATCGTCAAACGCCAAGGCTTTGAGGCGCAGTTGGGTTCCCAATTCCGTTAAAGCGGGATACAAATACCGATCCAAGGCGAAGCAAGCGCCGATCCGGATGGCGGTGGGAATCACGTCGTTGGTGGATTGCCCGTAGTTCACCACATCGTTGGGGCTGAGCCGCCCGTAGTTCCCTTTGCGATCGCCCAGAATTTCCAGGGCCCGATTGGCCAGCACTTCGTTGACGTTCATGTGGTGGGAGGTGCCGGCCCCGGCTTGGTAGACATCCACCACAAATTGACTTCGGTATTGCCCTTCCAAAATTTCGTCGCAGGCCATGGCGATCGCCATCCCCGCTTCGTGGGAAATGCATCCCAGTTCGGCATTGACCAGGGCGGTGGCTTTTTTCAGCACCATGCAGGCATCGATGTAGGTGGGCAAGGGTTTGATGCCGCTGATGGGAAAATTGGCGATCGCCCGGGCCGTCTGAATGCCGTAATAAACCTCGGCCGGCAACGCCAATTCCCCCATGGAGTCCCGTTCGGTGCGAAATTCGGCCATACTCCGTACATTTGCTGGTTTACAGCACAATAACAGAATCCCGCAACATGGCGATCGCCGAGGCAAAGGCTTCGGCACTAAATTCCCCCCGATCGGGCACCCGTTGCCGATAGACCCTGACGCCAGGGCTGCTGCTGGCTGCCGAAACCCGGTAAAACCAACGGCAGGTGGCTTCTTCAAACCGACTCCGGCTATCCAAAGCCCAATCCTGAAAGCAAGCCCCGGTCAGGTTGGCCCCGCAGAAGTTGGCGCCTTGCACCTGGGCCCCCCGCAAATCGACAAACGATAGGTCGGCCTGCCGGAAATCGGCTCCCTGCAGGTTGGCTCCGGCCAAGTTGCTGAAGGTCAACCGACAACCTTGGAGGATGGCCCCCCGCATGTGAACGCCAGTCAGGTCGGCGAAGGACAAATCCATGGCCTGCAAATTGCGATCCTCGCCGCCGTCTTGGTGCAAAGTCCACACCAATCGCCATTTGTCGTCGAGGCGGGTGCTGCCGTCGATTTGCGCCTTTTGCCATCGCACATAGCTGCCGTCGATGCCGGTTAAATCGCTCTGGCGCAGGTTGGTATCGGTAAAATCGCTGCCGGCAAAGTTGAGGTACGACAAATCGGCTTGGGATAGATCCCACCCGGTGAGATCGCGAGCGACGGCGGCCAAGCTCAGTTCGGACACCCGTTTCCATTTGCCGTCGAGTTGGGTGCTGCTGTCGATGCGTGCCCCCCGCAGTTTCGCCAAGCCCAAGTTGGCTCCCCGCAAATCCGTCCGCCGCAGATCCGCTTCCCGCAGGTTGGCCCCCACCAGTTGCGTGCGGGTGCAGGTGGCCCCGCTGAGGTTGGCCCCCGCCAGGTTGGCGCTGCTTAAGTCGGCCCCGCTGAGATCGGCCTGGGCAAAATCGACGCCGCTTAGGTAGGCATCCCGCAAACTTGCCCCCACCAGGTTGGGAACCGTCCGGGGATGGCGATCGCGCCACATTTTCCAGGCCGGTACCCCCTGCCTTAAAATTTTGAGTTGCTCTTCGTCGGCCATGCTGTTTTGCCTCTGAACCCCCCTTCAGGATAAACCGATAGGGATAAAGAAGCAGGAACAATGCCTGACTCGGCGACGGGTTTAATCGTCAACCTGTAGCTTATTTGGGTAGATTCCGACCTCGAAAGAAAAGAGGGTTTGGGGGCTGTGTCGTTCGGCTGAGCGCTCACGCCGAAGCCCCCCAGGCAGGGGTTTCCCCCCGGCACCCCGTCCCAACCAAGTTATAGTCGTTTTAATTAAAAATTGATACGGTTTTTTCTTGCCCAACAAAAGTCCAATAGAGCCATTGTCGGGGGCTTCGCCCCTGCGACCCGACTTGCTTTGTCTCGTCGCTATGCAAAACAGCTATACAGGCGCATTCTTAATTAAAATGACTATACCCGATCGCCACGGTGGCTACCCGGGTGGGGCGATCGCCCTTTCGCTTGAGATTTCCAGGCTTGCCAGAGTTCCCGCAGACGGCTAAGACTTGGGCGATCGTCCGCGGGCTTTCCAGAGTTGCCAGAGTTTTCGGAAGCGCTCGGGGGTAGGGGCCTCGCGGTTGCCGTAGCGCCAATCTTCGTACATTCCGACCAGATTGAGGGCCGCTTCCCGGCGGCTGGGTGCCGTTTCCCGCAGAGCCGATCGCACGTATTCCCCCGGTGTCTGTTGCGGCGTTTTGGCGATTCCCTGCTCCTGCAAATCCTGCACCAACAACCGATACCAACGTTCCGGGGGCGCCAACCGCGACCACTGCCATCGCTGCCAACCCCAAGACCCCAGTTGATACAATCCCCAGACCCCCACTGCCAACCCAAACAGCAGGACGATGCCCCCCACAAAACCTTGCCAACCCATCCCAAACAACAATTGGAACAACCCGGCGATCGCCCAGCCCAAAGCCTTAATAAGCTGCTGCCAGAGGTTGGCTAAAGCCGCCCGCCAACTTTCCGGCACCCATTGCACCAACCATCGCCAACCCTCTTTGAGGGCATCAAACGTCCGGTTGTCTTCCACTGCTGAGGGGTACAACGGTCGGTTGGGACTGGGGTCAAAGGTCAACCAACCGGCCCCCGGAAAATAAACCTCCGCCAACGCCATCGAATCGGTGTTGCGCACTTCGTAAAACCCGGTGAAGGGATTGAATTGACCCGGCGCAAACCCCACGGCAAACCGCGCCGGAATGCCCAATTCCCGCAGCATCAACACCAGAGCCGACACAAAATGGGAAGATTGCCCCCCCTCTTGCCGGAAAAATTCCTGCACCAAATCTTGCCCCGCCTCGGCATCAAAAGTGAGCGATCGCACCGGGTAGGTTTGCTTCAAGGCTTGGGTCAAAAACACCGTCGCATCGTAGGCGTTGTCAAACAGGATGGGCTCTCCGGTTTCGGGGTTAACCGCCTTTTCAAACAGGGCGTTGCTCCGTTGCCGCAGAAAAGACCGCAGATTTTCCGGCACTTGGAGGTATTTGCGGGCGATCGCCGGGCTGCTGTAACGCCGGGAAGTCTGCCGCAACAATTCCGCATTGCGCATCGGCACCGACGAAATCACGGTGTAGGTCAGTTCGGGGGGCAGGCCCCGCGCTCGGATGCCCCCGGCATCGTCCAAGTCCAACTGGCGGCTGGGGAAAAACACTCGGTAGGGCACCGCCGCCGTTGGCACCAGGTTCGGAAAATTCTCCGCCACGATGGTGTAGGTCTGAATCACTTCGCGGTTGTTGCGGTTGAAAAAGGCACTGCCCAAGGCTGGCGGAATGTAAAACTCGTAGCTGTTGGATTGCCGTTCGAGGGTGCGCACCGCCCGGCGGTTTCCGCAAACCGCCAACCCTTGCCGGTATATTCGTCGTAGGCCAACACCCGCCAAAACAAAGGGGCCTGCGATCGCACCCGCATGGCCAACTGGGGTTTGGGTTCTTGAGCTTGCCCCGTTTCCTGAATTTCTTCGCCAAACAAGGGGGGCAACAACCCTTCGTTGGCTTGCCCTTCCCCGTTGCCGCCGCCGCCTACCGTACCGTTGGTGGCACCGTTCCCTTGGGTGTTTTCGTTGGGGCGACCCGGATTCAAAATGGTGCCGGGGGCCACCTCCCGCTGGATCGTCACGTTCAGGCTCACCGGAAAGGCCCGCAATTGGTAGCCGCCAAACCGAGGCAACGCCAAAAAGATGCCCAACCCCAACAGCAACACCAACACAAACAACGACAGCAACCCCGCCGGGGTGAACCCAGTGCTTGGGCGCAAACCCCCGGGGCGGCAACTGCAACCGCGAACGATAATCCAACACCAAAACCGGCAAGGCGATCGCCAAGAACAGCAGCAGCCACAACCCGAACACCATGGTTTGCCCGATGGTGCCCGCCACCCCCAGCAAAATCAACCCGATCACGCTGGAATACCCCAAATCTTTGCGGCGGGGCAAATCAAAACTGTGCAACACCTGCAACTGAATCAGCAGCCGCGCCAACAACAACCGGGTTTCTTCGGTTTGGCTGACCAGATCGTTCAAAAACACCACCAACATCGCAATCATGGCGATCGCAATGCAAAATTTTACCGGCAGGTTGCGCCGCTTCCGGGCGTACCAGCCCCAACCCGCCCCCACCGCACTCAACGGCACCGCCCATAGGCTAAAAGTCTGGCTGGCCGCCACATCGGTGGCCGCAATCCCGATGAACACCAACAGTTGCACCAAAACCCGCAACAAAATCGACTCTTCCGGGGCTTCTGGGGCCCAAGACATCCGGGTCGTTGGTTGGCCTGGGCCCTGCCCGGCCGGGTTCAGCGTTGCCGTCATGGTTCTCCCTCCTCCACCAAAGTGGGCGGCACCAACGTCACCGCCACCACCGTATCCTCCGCATCCAGTTTTTGAATGCGTACCCCCCGCGCCGTCCGCGACTGACAGGCGATCGCATCCACACTCTGACGGGTGACAATGCCCCGCTCCGTCACCAAGGCGAATTGATCCCCCGGTTGCACCAACCGCAACGCCGCGAGGTTGTCCTCTCCAGACTTGAACTTGGTCACCATCAACCCCTTGCCCGCCCGTTTCTGAATCCGGAACCGGTCGATGGGCACCCGTTTGCCGTAGCCCTTCTGGGTCAACACCAACACCCACGGCCCCCGATCTTTCTCGCAGTTTTCTTCGGGGAGACCGTCCATTTCTTCCTCTTCTTCGGTGTCCTCCACTTCCCCACCCCGCCGGCAAATGTCCGTGCTGACGATTTCATCCCCCGGGGCCAACTTGAAAGCCCGCACCCCCCGCGTATCCCGACCCATGGGCCGCAATTGCTCGTCGTCGGTGCGAAACCGGATCGCCATCCCCGAGCGCGAGCCCACGATCGCCGTGTTGTCGGAACGGGCCCGCCGCACCCACCGCAATTCGTCGTGGTCTTCCAGCGAAATCGCAATCAAGCCCTTGTTGCGAATTTGGGCAAAGGCCGACAGCTTGGTTTTTTTGACGTAGCCCCCCCGGGTCAACATCACCAAATACTCGTCTTCCGTGAACTCGCTGACCGCCAGCACCGAGGTGATTTTCTCGTCGGGGGCAATTTGCAACAACTGTACGATCGCCGTGCCCCGGGCCGTGCGGCTGGATTCGGCGATCTCGTAAGCCTTGAGGCTGTACACCTTGCCCCGATCCGTAAAGAACAACAGGCGATCGTGGCTACGGCACCCCAAAAAGTGTTGCACCGCATCGTCGTCTTTGACGTTGGCCCCGGCTTTGCCCCGGGTGGCCCGGTTCTGGGCCGCAAAGGTATCGGCGGCAAACCGCTTGACGTAACCCTGCCCCGTCAACAACACCAACATTTCCCGGTTGGCGATCAAATCCGCATCGTCGATTTCCCCTTCGGCATCCAAAATGCGGGTGCGGCGGGGGGTGGCATACTCGGCGGCGATCGCCTCCAGTTCCGTCACGGTGATGGCCCGCACCCGTTCCGGCTTGGCCAAAATGTCCCGCAGATCGGCAATTTTGAGGGTGAGTTCGGCGTGTTCCTGCTGAATTTTGGCCGCTTCCAAGGCCGTCAACCGCCGCAGTTGCATCTGCAAAATCCCGTCGGCCTGCACCTCGCTCAGGGCAAACCCATCCATCAACCCGGCTTTCGCCGCCGCTGCATCCTCGGCCTCCCGGATGATGGCGATCGCCCGATCCAAATCCCCCAACGCCGCCAACAAGCCCTGCAACAGGGTGTCCCGCTCTTCGGCCTTGCGCAACTCGTAGCGGGTGCGGCGGACAATCACCTCGTAGCGAAAATCCAAAAACACCAACAGCCCCTGCTTCAGGCTGAGGGTGCGGGGTTCCCCATCCACCAACGCCAGCATGTTGCAACTGAAGGTGGTTTGCAGCGGCGTGGATTTGTACAGATTGTTCAAGACCACCTTGGCGTAGGCATCCCGCTTCAGTTCAATCACGATCCGCATCCCGTCGCGATCGCTCTCGTCCCGGATGTCGGCGATCCCTTCCAACTTTTTGTCGTTGACCAACTCGGCAATGCGTTCGATGATCGCCGCCTTGTTGGATTGGTAGGGCAACTCCGTGACCACAATGGCTTCCCGTTCGGGGCGATTGGGGGCCTGCACCGTTTCGATTTCCGCCACTGCCCGCATGGCGATGGAACCCCGCCCCGTGGCATAGGCGCTGCGAATGCCGTCCCGGCCCAGGATGAGGGCCCCCGTCGGAAAATCCGGCCCCGGCACATAGCTCCACAAAGCCGTGTCCGGCAAATCGGGATCCTCCACCAAGGCGATCGCCGCCTGCACCAACTCGCTGAGGTTGTGGGGGGGGAATGTTGGTGGCCATGCCCACGGCAATGCCCGCCGAACCGTTTAACAACAAGTTGGGGAACCGGGCCGGCAACACCAGGGGTTCCTGTTGCGAACCGTCGTAGTTGTCGCCAAAGTCTACGGTTTCCGCTTCGATGTCCCGCAGCAGGGCAAATTGGGAAAGCCGAGTCAGACGGCATTCCGTGTACCGCATGGCCGCCGGCGGATCGTCGTCCATGCTGCCGAAGTTGCCGTGGCCGTCCACCAGGCGCTCCCGCATCGAAAAATCTTGGGCCAGCCGCACCAGGGCATCGTAAACCGCCGAATCGCCGTGGGGGTGGTATTTCCCGATCACGTCCCCCACCACCCGCGCACATTTACGGAAAGGGCGATCGCTGCTGAGTCCCAACTCGTGCATGGCAAACAGGATGCGCCGATGGACGGGTTTCAGACCGTCGCGGGCATCGGGCAAGGCCCGTCCCACAATCACGCTCATCGCATATTCCAGATAGGAGCGAGACATCTCGCTGCCCAGATCGGTAGAGATAATGCGCGGAGAGGCAGCAGCCGTCATGCCATTTACGGTAAGCGTACCTACCCATTATACTTGCCCCACTTGCCCTGTCCTGCCGTGAACCAAACGCAAATCCTGGGGGTGTTGTTGGGTACGGCGGTTGGCGATGCCCTGGGGTTGCCCTACGAAGGTTTATCGCCCCAACGGGCCCGTCGGCTGTGGGGCCCGCCCGATCGCCACCGGTTTTGGTTTGGCTGGGGCATGGTTTCCGACGATACCGAGCACACCGTTTTGGTGGCCCAAGCTTTTTTGGCGGCCGATGGGGACGCGACGGCCTTTGCGAATCACTTGGGACGGGGTTTACGCGGCTGGTTGTTGGGGCTGCCCGCTGGCATCGGTGGGGCGACCCTGCGGGCCATCCTGAAGTTGTGGTTGGGTTATCCGCCGACCCACAGTGGGGTGTTTTCCGCCGGCAACGGGCCGGCCATGCGCTCCGGCATTTTGGGGGCGATCGCCGCCGATCTTCCCCAACTGCGGGCCTTGGTAAGGGCCAGCACCCGCACCACCCACACCGATCCCCGGGCCGAATACGGAGCCTTGACGATCGCCTTGGCTGTCCGCCATGCCGGTCGGGGGGAAGTCCACGGCCCGACGTTTCACCAAGACCTTGCGGCCCATGTATCGGATGGGCCTTGGCTGGCCCACATTCAGCAGGCGGTAACCAGCGTGACCCAGGGCGAAACCACGCCCCAATTTTTGGCCCGGCAGGGTTGGGATCGGGGGGTATCCGGATTTGTCGAACATTGCATACCGGTGGCGGTGCACATTTGGCTCAGCCACCCCCAAGACTATGCCGCCGCCGTCATGACCGCGATCCAATGCGGGGGCGATACGGATTCCCTGGCGGCTATGGTGGGAGCCATGGTAGGAGCCGCCGTGGGCCCGACCGGCATTCCAGAGGTTTGGTGCCAACGGCTATGGGAGCCGATGCATTCGGTCGCCGGCCTCACCCATCTGGCCGCGGACTTGGCCACCGGTCGGCAATCGCCCCGACCCCATTGGGGTACCAACCTGCTAGGTTTTGGGCGCAACCTCTGTTTCTTGGCGATCGTTTTGGGCCATGGGTTGCGACGGCTGGCTCCCCCCTACGCTTGACGTGGGTTCGACGGCGGAAATTTGATTAAAAACCTTCCCCCCATCGAGCGGTCTTGCCTTTCCCCCCCAACCGAGCACCTGGGAACCAGCCACCTGACCGTACCCTTAGAGCTTCAGACCGGGCGGCAACATCACCTTGTCAATTACGTGAATCACGCCGTTGCTGGCAGCAATGTCCGTTTTCACAATGCCCGCGCCCGCAATTTTCGGCTTGCCGCCTTCCACCGTCACCATCGCCGTCGCGCCCTGCACGGTCTTCACCGCCCCAGGCTTGACATCGCTGGATTTCAGCCGCCCCGCCACCACGTGGTAGGTCAACACTTGCTTCAGAGCTTCTTTGTTTTCCGGCTTCAACAGCTTGTCAACGGTGCCGCCGGCGAACGCCGCAAACGCTTGGTTGGTGGGAGCAAA
>JAAUUG010000225.1 GCA_012031195.1 Oscillatoriales cyanobacterium SM2_1_8 | reverse complement strand
TTCCATAGTTGTAAATATAGTCATTTCAAATGTGTTTGCGACAATCTTGCCCTCCCCCCCAGCCCCCCAAACATCCCAATGGAGCCAGACCTTCAAGCAGAATACATAGCCGCTTTGGTTGACCTCCACCGTGGACTTGCTCGGAAAGGACCTGGGGATGATGAATTTTCGCGCACAATTTTGAGCAATCTTTCAGGTTTGCCGCCCAAGCCGCGCATAGCCGACCTCGGATGTGGCAGTGGCGCCGGTGCTTTGCTGCTGGCACAGTACTACCAAAGTACGGTCGTGGCTGTAGATTTCTCATCGGTTTTTATTGCTGAACTCAAAGCTCGCGCCCAGCAGCTTGGGCTTGAACATTGGATTGTGCCGATTCATGGTGACATGGCAAAACTCGAGGGGCTGGCGGGTACCATTGACCTGCTTTGGTCTGAGGGAGCCGCTTACAATCTTGGGTTTGAGCAGGCCCTACACAGCTGGCGACCGCTTCTGGCCGAGGGTGGTATTGCCATCCTATCCGAGATGAGTTGGTTCGCAGACGAGCGACCGGCTTCGGCGATCGCCTATTGGCAAAACGCTATCCGCAAATGGGTACTGAATTAGAAAACAGAAATCGAGCGGCCCGATCTGGTTTTCGGGTGCTTTCCACCCATCGGCTGCCAAGTCAGGCTTGGTGGATCCAGTATTATGAACCCCTCCGTTCCCGCATGCAGGCAGTAACCGACAGCCCCGCCACCCAATTTGTGCTGCGGGAACTCGAAGCAGAAATGAGCTTGTTTGCAAAATTCAGCGACTTTTATGGCTATACGTTCTACGTGTTGCAAGCCGTCTAGGTTGGGTTGGGTGGCTTGCACCGCGTTCACAGCCCAGCCCTTCTCCTGCTCTGGGATGGTGCAAGTCCTGAAGGCCACTCCAAGCGTTCAAGCTGGCTCAGGGTCGGCGGCGACGGTCTCCTTCGAGGCGAGTTCCGGCGGGGCGATCGCGGCCGGCAAAGACTGGCGGAGGTGATGCAGTTCTCCTTCCAGGGCCGCCAAGCGATCCACCAACGTCCGATTCTCCGCTTCCAAGCGCCGCGCCCGACTGCTTAAATGCGGGTCGCTTTCCCACCAATCGATGCCAATTTCTTTGGCTTTGTCCACCGAAGCCACCAACAGCCGAATCCGAATGCTCAGCAGCTCGACGCTGCCGACCGATACGGTCACATCCCCGGCGATCACCACCCCTTTGTCCAACACCCGCTCCAAGATGTCCGCCAAGCTGGAACTGTTGGTGCTGGTTTTTACCGGCGGATTGTTCACCCTTTCTCCTTTGCGGTAGCCGTAAATTGATGGGTTGGCACGGGGCAAGCTCCCCAAACCCCCTTTCCTTTTTTAAGGCAAGCGATCGAGCAGTTCTTCCAAAAGGCTCGCCGCTTGGGGCGATCGCGTCCGCGACAGCAAGACATCCCGGCAAACGGCCCGAAAGTCTTCGCTTTGACCCGATACGGCAATGTTGTGATCTCGGCAAATTTGGGCCAACGTCAGGCACGGCCGCAGGCTAGCATGTTTGCTTTCGGTTTGCCCCCGAAATTGCCGCAACAAGTCCACCAATTTCGACGCCGCCGTGGGCGATAGCCCCCCTTTGTGCGCTGCGATCGCCTTCTCGGTTTCCACGTCCGGCTCGTGGATGTCGATTGTCACGGTGCGATCGAACAGCGCATCTTGGGTTTCGTACACCCCTGCATACTCTTCGGGATTGGAAGTAAAAATGGCCCGAAAATGGGGATGCACCCGTACATAATCGTTGTTCTGACTGCTGTCGGGCGGCAAAGCGATGATCTTTTCTTCCAACACGCTCAACAAAACGTTGTTCACTTCGGGACGCGACCGGTTGAATTCATCGTAAATCAGGGTGAACCCTTCTTTCGCCGCCAACGTCAACCGCGAATCCACCCAACTTTGCCGCAGATCGTCTTCGATTTTTAGCACCGAGTGAATGTAGTTGTCTACAACCTTCTTGCGGGTGTAGCCGGATTGCGTGCCCACCAGTTGCGACGATCGCATGTCTTCGTCGCCGTAGATCAACACCATAGGGCGTCCCAACAGCCCCGCCAAATGCACCGCCAACGTGGTTTTGCCGGTACCGGCCGGCCCCCGCAAATGCACCGCAAATCCCGATTGGAGGTAGCGAAAGGCTCGCTTGACAATTTGCCGAGTGCCATCGCTGGCCACAAATTGCCGCTGGTGCGCTTGCAGAATGGTTGCCATAGGTTGCCGTGTTTATTTCCCGGTTTCGAGGGTCGCGATCAAAACGTTGAGGATTTCCGAGGGGTCTACCCCCAACGCGGTCGCCCCTTTGGCCAACAAGTCTCGCACCAATTCTCGGTTTTCGACCAGACGCCCCAACGGCATCGGTTCGGCTAACCCGTTGAGGTAGGTTTGCACAAACCCCGCAATGCGATCGCCTTGGCTGGTTTTGGGTTTGGGCGAGGCCACCGCCGGCGCTGCTGCCGGAGTGGACGGCACGCCGGTGGGAACCCCAGGACGAGGGCTGGAGCCACCGGGAGCTTGCCCATTTTGCCAGATCGATCGCCGCAGGGACTCGCAGAAACTGGTCAGATCTTGGTGCAGGGCTTGCGCCATCCCGTGGCGGGTTTGGGCGATCGCTTGCAGCGACTGGACAACCTGACCCCGGCGATCGCGAACCACGGCTTGCCGACCCTGAAAAGCTTGTTGGGACAAGATCAACCGCCGCCGCCGCCACTGCTGCAAGGCTTGGGCCGAAGTCGTTTGCCGCTGCTCAACCACCTGGTGCCGCAAACGCACTTCGCGAACGGCCAGGGCAACCCGCACCTGCCGCAAAGAAGCAAGGCTGGCCCGTACCGTCAAGGCTCGTTGCTGCAAATCCCGCCGCCGTTCGGTTTCGGTCAATACTTTCACCTGCAGCCGCCGCTGTTGATGCCGATGTTGGGTCTGCTGCACCGTCGTTGCCCGCTGCTCCACTTCCACCCGTCGCTGCTGCCGCTCGGCCGACCCTTGCAACCGCCGGGCTACCCGCACCGCCTTCAGCGCACTGGTCAGACGATCGCCCCGTTGTTGCACCTCTTGCTGCCGTAGCCGCTGCTCGTTGGTCGCTCCCCCTTGCCGCAAGCGATCGCGCTGTTGCCGAGACCGGCGCTCGGCCGCCAAAACCTCCGCCAATTCCTGCGCCGCCGCCTGCCGCTGTTGCCGCAACGCCGCCAGCCACGCTTTGTGGGCCTGTTGACGCTGGGCAATCTCGGCCAAACGCTCGTAGCGAGCTGCCAACAATTCTTCCTCTAGCGATGCCATGGCTCCCCTCTCTGTACGGGATTTCAATCGGGATTTCAATTGGGATTGGAACGGAATTTTAACGGAATTTCAAGCGATCGCGATCACCAAGCTTTCATGCGATTTTTTGTGAAAAGCCTTCATGAAAAGTCTTCACGAAAGGACTGGGCATGGTTACCCCCCAGCATACACTTTCATTGATTTTGGAGATTTTATGAATTTTTGAATGGATGTTTCCGAAATCATCTCCTTCCAAAGGAGACCAGAAATCAGAGGCCAATTCAAAGCCATTTGCAGTCCCTGGGGGAAAACTTGATTTGACTCCCCTCCAGCGGGAGGGGAGCCCCACCCATGAAAAATCAGGTTGCGTGTTTTACGCTGGAGCTGGCTTACGCTGCCGGTACCGCCGCCGAAGCGGTCAAGCCCACAGCTTCGGCGTAACGCAAATACGTTTCCACCGACGCCACCACAATCCGCGCTTCGATTGCCAAGAGTTCGATCCCCACCAACGAGACCCGCACCCAAGCATCAATCACAATCCCTTTGTCCAAGATGCGATCTACCACTTCTGCCAAGCTGGAAGAAGAGTTCACTTTTTCAACGGCCATGGGTTTTCTCCTACAAGTTTGTCAACAAATCCACCAGGAAAGTCTACCAGAAATAGCCACCCCAAAAGTCTATCAAGAATAAATCTCAAGAACAATCAGCGTTGTATCATGAAACCAGTCCGCGAACCAGAAGGGGTTTCTCAACAAGTTTTTTGACAAACCATCAACCACTCGGTTGAGAAAACCTTGCTTGAATCATAGCTTGAATCATGCTCTGGCATTCGTTCTGCCATTCGTGAGAATTTACTGTTGGCTAGATGGCTTCTGGGAGCCGCTTCTCCTGTCACTTCTCACCTAAGTGTTTCTCACCTAAGTGTTTTTTCACTTAAGCGCTTTTTGCTTGCGCATTTGGTTTTCCCTGGGACTTTTATCCCAAAACCCTTTCCTCAGATTTTCCTCAATCTCTACGAAAATCTCTGTGAAGGAGTCTCTAAAAAGATTTTCATAGATCGGCCCTCACGGAGTTGATTCTTGGATTTAACCTGAGGAAGATTTTGGATTAAACAAAGTCTTGGGTTAAACCTTTCGCTATGTTAGGGCCAAATGGCGGAAAAGATATCCGCCAAATCCGCTAGGTTCACGAATCCTCACATATGTAGTTATTTTAATTAAAACTGACACGTTTTTTCCTGCCCAACGAAAGTCTAATAGAACCAATACGGGGGCTTCGCCCCTGGGACCCGAGTTGTTTTGTCTCGTCGCTATGCAAAACAGCTATACAGGCGCATTCTTAATTAAAATAACTGTGGCTATATTCGGGTGGGTTCGGACACCAAAAGAAAAGGGGGTTTGGGGGCTGCGCCCCCAACCAGGGGTGAAACCCCTGCACCCCGTCCTAAGCAAGTTGTTTACAGCCATACCCTTGGGGCGGATGGAGGTTGTCCGAAACAGGGTAAGTTGGAGGGGGCGTTGCGGGAAGACCGGGCACCGTGCAAGCTTGGCCAAAGGCGTGGGGCGGTCGGTGGGCGATTGGGGTGTTGCGACCCAAGCGGGTAGCGATTTTGGAAGCCGTGGCGATCGGGTTGATCGCGGCGTTGGCGGCGGTTTTGTTGACCGATGGCATTGGTCGGTTGGGGGGGTGGCGGGTGGCGATGGCCCGCACTTCGGGGTGGCCGCCCTGGCTGGTGCTGCCGTTGGTGGGGAACCGTTGGCGGCGGTTTGGCGGCGGCGGTGGTGCAGGTATTGGCGCCGGGAAGGGGGCTGGCAGCGGCATTCCTCAGGTTAAGGCCGCTTTGG
>JAAUUG010000224.1 GCA_012031195.1 Oscillatoriales cyanobacterium SM2_1_8 | reverse complement strand
CGAAGCCCCCCGTATTGGTTCTATTGGACTTTCGTTGGGCAGGAAAAAACCGTGTCAGTTTTAATTAAAACGACCATGTAGTCATTTTAGATGTGTTTGGGACAGTCTTGCCCTCACCCCCAACCCCCTCTCCCAGCGAGGGAGAGGGGAGTAAAGGCAATCAAAACAATCGCGATCGCGCCAACTTTAATTAAATTGATTATAGTTGTAAATAAATTGGTTGGGACGGGGTGCAGGGGTGAAACCCCTGGCTGGGGGCGCAGCCCCCAAACCCTCTTTTCCTTCGATGTCCGAACCTACTCGAAATAGCTATACTAAGAACGCAAAAACTTTTCGGAAAGCTATGGAACGGGCGATCGCCCTGCTCGCCGCCAACGGGAGCCTGTTGGGGGTTTTGTCTCCTGCCGCGGGGGCGGTGCTGGCCCTCCATGGCACTTTGGGGACCTACATCGTGTTGTACGTGTTGCGCATCGTCATGACCTGGTACCCCGCCCTGCCTTTGGATCGGTTCCCGTACCGGTGGGTGGTGGCGCCGACCGAACCCTTGTTGGTGCCCCTCCGGCGCTGGATTCCGCCTTTGGGGGGCCTCGACATTTCGCCCGTGGTTGGCGTAGGCTTGTTTTCGCTGCTCCGGGAAATTTTGTTGGGACAGCAGGGGTTGCTCACGGGTTGGGGAGGCTAAACCATGCGCATTCGGAGGCGGCTGACGGCGGCGATCGCCCGTGGTTATTCCATCGCCAGCGAGACCGCTACCCCTGAAAACATTTTAGAAAAAATTGTTTGGGAAAAAGAAAAGGAAGTGGCTGGGTTGCGGGCGCAGCATCCCACTGCTGCCCTGTTGGACGACATCGCCATGGCGCCGGCGGTGCGGGATTTTCGGTTGGCTTTGCACCAGAGTCCTAGGCAGCCCGCCTTGATTGCCGAAGTCAAGAAAGCTTCGCCGAGCCGGGGGCTCCTGCGGCCCGACTTTGAGCAGGAATTTGACGCCGTGGCGATCGCCCAGGCCTACGAGCGGGGGGGGGCGACCTGCCTTTCGGTTTTAACCGACGAGACCTTTTTCCAGGGGAGTTTTGCCAACCTGGAGCGGGCGCGGGCCGCCACCAACCTGCCGACTTTGTGCAAGGACTTCATCATCGACGCGCAGCAAATTTTTTGGGCGCGGCGGTGGGGGGCGGATGCGGTGTTGTTGATTGCGGCCATTTTGACCGATCGGGATTTGGGGCAATTGCTGGACGTGGTGTTGAAACTGCGGATGACCCCCCTGGTGGAAGTGCATTCCGTGGCCGAAATGGAGCGGGTGTTGCCGTACACCGAGCCCCGGGTTTTGGTGGGGATCAACAACCGGAACCTGATGGATTTTTCGGTGGATTTGCAGCGTACCGCCGCCGTGTTGGCCGCCGTGCCCCGGAAGTGCGAACCAGCGTATCGTGGGTCGGGGAGTCCGGGTACTTTACCCCGGCAGACTTGCGGTTTGGGCAGCAGTGTGGGGTAAGGGCGGTCTTGGTCGGCGAAGCCTTGGTCACGCAACCCGATCCGGAGGCGGCCGTGCGATCGCTGCTGACCGGGTTGGAGGGCGATCGCTGGTAAAATGGGGCCCACCGAGCGCCTGGCGATCGGAACCTAGGGCCAGAAGCTTTGCCAAGAGCTTTGCCAAAAACCTTGTCAAAGACTTTGCTAGGGGTAAGGGGCGGGGCAGAGCTTGGGGAGCGGAAGCCCTTGGCGAAATCCCTTGGGCATGGTTTTAGCAATACCCTTTCGGCACTACCGAGGTTGTACCCGGCGGGGGATGGGATAGGGCAGGATGTGGACGCAAAAATATAGGATGAGCGAGGCATGGGCGTGATAGAGCAGGCGATCGACAAAACCGTTTCTTTTTTTGGTCGTGACATCGTGTTTTCCATCGGGACGTTTGCGCCGCAGGCGAGCGGCAGCGTGCTGGTGCAGTGTGGCGAAACCGCTGTTTTGGTGACGGCCATGCGGGGCAGCGCCCGGGACGGCATCGACTTTTTGCCGTTGATGGTGGATTACGAGGAGCGGCTTTATGCGGCCGGGCGGATTCCGGGGGGATTTTTGCGACGGGAGGGGCGCCCCCCCGAACGGGCGGTTTTGATTTCGCGGTTGATCGATCGCCCGTTGCGGCCCTTGTTTCCGAATTGGTTGCGGGACGACATTCAAGTGGTGGCTACCACCATGTCCCTGGATGAAAAAGTGCCGCCGGACGTGTTGGCGGTAACCGGGGCATCGGTGGCGTGTTTGTTGGCGGGGTTGCCCTTTGAGGGGCCCATGGCCGGCGTGCGGGTGGGGTTGGTCGGGGATGAATTCATCATCAACCCCACCTATGCCGAAGTGGAAGTGGGGGATTTGGATTTGGTGGTGGCCGGCACCGAAAACGGGGTGGTGATGGTGGAAGCCGGGGCCGGCAATTGCCGGAAGCCGACATGCTCGAAGCGATCGAGTTTGGCTACGAAGCGGTGGTGGCGCTGGTGAATGCGCAAAAAGACTTGATGGGGGCTTTGGGACTCACCCTGCCTTCCTTGGCGGGCCCCGAGGTTGATCCCACCTTGGCAACGTTTGTGGCGGCCCAGGCCGAAGCCCAGGTTCAAGCCATTGTGGCCGCCGGTCTCAAGGAAAAGGGCGATCGCGACGATGCGTTTGAAGCGATCAAAGTCGAGCTGAAGGCGGCGATCGCGGCGTTGCCGGAGGGCGATCCCGTCAAGGCGGCGGCGATCGGCGGCGATTTAGGGGGCACCTTCAAAGCCCTGACCAAGCGGGTGATGCGGCAACAGGTCATCGAGAAGGGAATTCGGATCGACGGGCGCCGGCTGGACGAAGTGCGGCCCGTCTCGGCCCGGGCAGCGTGTTGCCCCGGGTGCATGGCAGCGCGTTGTTCAATCGGGGGATGACCCAGGTGATGTCGATCGCCACCCTGGGGTCGCCGTCGGATGCGCAGGAGATGGATGATTTGCATCCCGAAGAGAAAAAGCGGTATTTGCACCACTACAACATGCCGCCCTTCTCGGTGGGGGAAGCCAAACCCTTGCGATCGCCGGGGCGGCGGGAAGTGGGGCACGGGGCGTTGGCGGAGCGGGCTTTGGTGCCGGTGTTGCCGCCGGAGTCGGAGTTTCCCTACGTGTTGCGGGTGGTATCCGAAGTGTTGTCGTCGAACGGCTCCACCTCGATGGGTTCGGTGTGCGCTTCGACCTTGGCGTTGATGGATGCGGGGGTGCCGCTGGTGCGGCCAGTGAGCGGCGTGGCCATGGGTCTGATTTGCGAGGGCAAGGAAACCCGCATTTTGACCGACATTCAGGGCATCGAAGACTTTTTGGGGGACATGGACTTCAAAGTGGCGGGCACCGACAAGGGGATCACCGCCCTGCAAATGGACATGAAAATCACCAGCATTTCCCTGGAAACCATTCGCGAGGCGATCGTGCAGGCGCGGTTGGGGCGGAGCCACATCTTGGGCAAAATGTTGGAGGCGTTGCCGGAACCCCGCCCCGAGCTGTCGCCGCGGGCGCCCCGCTTGCTGACCATGCGGATCGATCCTTCGCAAATTGGCATGGTGATTGGGCCCGGCGGCAAAAACATCAAGGGCATCACCGACGAAACCGGCACCAAAATCGACATTCAGGACGATGGGTTGGTGACGATCGCCGCGGCCAGCGGTGAGGGGGCAAAGCGAGCCAAGCAGTTGATCGAGGGCATGACCCGTCGCATCGGCACCGGCGACGTGTATGTGGGCAAGGTGACCCGGATCA
This sequence comes from Oscillatoriales cyanobacterium SM2_1_8, assembly GCA_012031195.1. Taxonomy (GTDB): domain Bacteria; phylum Cyanobacteriota; class Cyanobacteriia; order Pseudanabaenales; family Pseudanabaenaceae; genus UBA8156. Next base: position 1,382 of record JAAUUG010000224.1, on the reverse strand, counting down.
TTCCGATTGGGGCCTTTGTCGAATTTTTGCCGGGCAAGGAAGGGATGGTGCACATTTCCCAGTTGGCGGAAGGCCGGGTGGGCAAAGTGGAAGACGAAGTGGCCGTGGGCGACGAAGTGGTGGTGAAGGTGCGGGAAGTGGATCAGCGGGGACGGTACAACCTGACCCGGCTGGGCATTCATCCCGACGAAGCGGCCGCCGCCCGGGTCAACGCCGAAACCAACGGTCAATAGGTGAACCAAAACCGAGCCCCCCTGCTGGAGTGGGGGCAATCGCCCGATCCACGGGCGATTTTTTACATGCCGGGGCACCAACGGAGCGGCAACGTTGATCCAGGGTTGCGCACCTGGTTGGGGGATGGGCCGTTTCAGGCGGACATTCCCGAGTTGCCGGGGGTGGACGGGGCGATCGCCGCTGCCGAAGCCTTAGCCGCCGAAGCCTTTGGCGCGGAGCGCACCTGGTTGTTGACCAACGGGGCGACGGGGGCCCTCCAAGCGGCCATCTTGGCGACGGTGAACCCCGAGGACGTGGTTTTGGTGGGGCGGAACCAACACCGAGCGGCGATCGCCGGGTTGATTTTGAGCGGGGCCCGTCCGGTGTATTTGCCGACCGCGCACCGGGACGGGGTGGATTTGGGGGTCACGCCGGAAGCGTTGGCCCAGGGGTTGGCGGCCCATCCCACCGCCAAAGCCGTGTTGTTGGTGAGCCCCAATTATTACGGCATCGTCGTCGATGTGGGGGCTTGTTGCCGTCTGGCCCATGGGCGCGGGGTACCGGTCATCGTCGATGCTGCCCACGGCAGCCATCTGCGGTTTCATCCGGCCCTGCCCGAAGATGCCTTGACCGCCGGGGCCGATGTGGTCGTCCATTCCCTCCACAAGACGGGTACGGCCCTTTCCCAGGGGGCGTTGCTGCACCATCAAGGGAAACGGGTCGATGGCGATCGCCTGGCCCAGGCCGTTGCCTGGCTCCACAGCACCAGCCCCAATTTTGCCCTGTTGGCCTCTTTGGACGGGGCCCGCCGCCAATTGGTATCCGTCGGGGAATCGCACCTGTCCCGCATTTTGGCTGGAACGGCGGATTTGCGCCAAACCGTAGACCGGTTGGAGGGATTGGCAACCTTGCACCCCGCCAGCGTTTTGGGTTTGGATGCCACGCGGTTTACCCTGCTCACCGCCGGTTTGGGCCGCACCGGTTTTGCCATCGACGAAATTTTGCAAAACCTGGGCATTGTGGCCGAATGGCCCGGCTGGGGGCACCTCACCTTTGTCTTGACCATCGCCACCCCCGATCCGGCGATCGCCCGGTTGCAGCAAACCCTCCCCGAGTTGGTCGCCCACCGTCGTCCCCAACCCTTGCCCCAGTTGCCGCCCCCCCCCATC
>JAAUUG010000007.1 GCA_012031195.1 Oscillatoriales cyanobacterium SM2_1_8 | reverse complement strand
CGATGGTGACGGTGCGCCCATCCCGATCGTCAAATCACAAAGGCATCGAAGCCCGGGGCCGCCGGTGAGGACGTTGTTGCCGATCCCCCCCAATCAACAAATCGTTGCCCTCTTCGCCAAACAGTTGATCGTTGCCGGGGCCCCCACTCAAGGTGTCGTTGCCGGGCCGCCAAACAGGCTGTCGTCGCCGGCCAAACCGTCCAAAACGTCGTTGCCCTCAAACCCAAACAGGCGATCGCCAAATTCGGTGGCCAGGTTGCGGCGATTTTCGGGGTTGGCGTTGACCATGCCCATCACCCCGGTGGAAGCGGTCGCGCCAATGGTGTCGTTGCCGGCCGTACCGGTGACAAAGTTGCCGACGGTGACGGGCCGTTCCGGGGCTACCGTGGCGGCCACCAGGTTTTTGGTGAAGTTGCCGGGGGCTATCTGGTTGGGCAAAACGTTGCGGATCAGGGCGATCGCAATGCCGCTAAAAGTGATGGTGGTGTCGTTGCCGGTCTGCACCAGGGCGATCGCGTTGGTGGCACTGCCCGGCGGTTGCAAGTCTCCCTCCAGACCGATGTAATCTTCGGCCGGGTTAAAGTCGGCGATCGTGGTGAAGCGTCCCCCCTCCCGGTTCACCGCAAACACATCAAAGCCGGCACCGCCGGTGAGGGTATCGTTGCCCAAATCCCCCAACAACACATCGTTGCCATCGTCGCCAAACAAGGCATCGTTGCCCTGACCGCCAAACAAAGTGTCGTTGCCTTGCCCCCCGAACAAAGCATCGTCGCCCTTGTTGCCAAACAAAATATCGTTGTCTTTGTTGCCAAACAGGCTGTCGTTGCCTTGGCCCCCAAACAGGGAATCGTTGCCTTGGCCGCCGCCGCCGACAAAGTCATCCCCCAGGTTGCCGTAAAGAATGTCGTTGCCTTCGTTGCCGTAGAGGGTGTCGTTGCCCCCCAATCCCAACACGGTGTCGTTGCCCCCCAACGCCCGCACTTCCTCGGCGCCGTCGGTTAATTGCAAAAAGTCGGGGTTTTGCGTGCCCAAAATCAATGCCATGATCTTCTCCTGATGACTGCCAGCCCATTTGTCGCCCCATACATACCACCCGTTCCCCAAATCGTCAAAAAACGTAGGACTTGTCGGAAAAGGTCGGTGGGGCCCTCAAGGATGGGGCCTTAGTCCCCCGGAACTGCACCCGGGTTCCGGCCCTGGGCGAAGTTCACGGGTTTCGGCAGTGGGGGTTACCGCGACTCGGTTAGGGCTTTGCCCTTTTCGTAGGCTTGCTGAACGGCGGGGCGGCTTTGGATTTGATGAAACCACCGCTGGAGGTGGGGAAAATCTTCGAGGCGCTGGGCTTGGCGATGCGTGGGCCACGATCCAGGGGGTAACAGGCGATGTCGGCGATGGAATAGTCCCCGGCAACGTATTCACGGGTTTCGAGTTGCTGGTTGAGCACCCGATACAACCGGGCGGTTTCTTGGGTGTAGCGCTCGATCGCATAGGGAATTTGCTCGGGCGCGGCGCCGCGAAAGTGATGGTTTTGCCCGGCCATGGGCCCCAATCCCCCCACTTGCCAAAACAACCATTCCCAAACGGTTTTGCGCTCTCGCACCGCCGTCGGGAGCAACCGTTGGTGTTTTTCCGCCAAATACAGCAAAATCGCCCCCGATTCAAACAGGGAAATGGGCTCGCCGCCATCGGTGGGTACCCGATCGACGATCGCCGGGATGCGGTTGTTGGGAGAAAGCTTCAGGAAATCCGGCTGAAATTGATCGCCTTTGCGGATATCGATGGCAAAGGGTTGGTAGGGCATCTCCAATTCTTCCAGCAGAATGGCGATCTTTTGACCGTTGGGCGTGGGCCAATAGTAAAGTTCAATCATGGAGACTTCCACTCGTGTTCTGGAATCATAGCGGTAAGCATAATGTTACGTAATGTTCCAGTAGGTAAATCTTTTCCTCGATGGTAGGGGACAACCACTTGAGCATCGAGCTCAGGGTTACGCCACTTTTTGTGACTTCCTTTCTGAGATATCCATTGAAAGCCATATTTGCGTAGTATACGCTCCACTTCATCCGCGTTCATTCTTCGGAGTCGGGTCATCCGACGGTAACCTCCCGGATCACGGCTCCGGGAAGAAGTTCAACCGTATCGGGTTGCAGGTAAAGCTCGATGGCCTCCCGAATGTGGTGGATGGCTTCTTCCTCGGTGGTGCCGGCAGAGGTACAGCCAGGCAGTTCTGGACACCATACCGCCCACTCACCGGTATCGGGATCGGGCTCCAGGATCACGCGCCATTTCATTGGTAAATTCTCCTCCAGGGGATGGTGGAATCGTGGCTTGGGACTACAACAGGGCTTCGAGGGCTGCGGCCTGCACCCGGTGATCGGGATCGGTGCGCAATTGAACCAGGGCTTGCCGGGCCCGCTCGTCGGGGAAATGCCGCAGCGATAGGGCCGCCAACGCCCGTTCCCGGGGCGATCGCCTTGGGCCAGCCCCAACAATCGATCCAAGGCGGCGGTGTGCCGGTTCCCCTGCCCCAAAGACCCCAGGGCCCGAATGGCCATTTCCCGCACGGTAAATTCTTCGTCGCTGAGGGCCCGATCGCACACTTCGTAGAGGGCTTCGGCTTCCCCCATATCCGTGAGGGCGGCCAAAATGCTCTGCCGCACCAACCAATGGTCGTCCACGGCAAAGGTGTGCACCAGATGGGGAACGGTGGCTTTCCCAAACAAAGAAACGGAGTTGGCGGCTTCCGCCCGCACGCTGGGGGTATCGTCGGTTTTCAGGGACTGCAACAGGGCTGTGAGGGCCGCTTCCGTCCGGTGCTTCCCCAATCCCCGCATCACAAAGGTGCGCACCAGAAATTCCGGATCCCGCAGATGCCGTTGCAAAATGGGTACCGCCACATCGGCGGGGTGTTGGGCCAAGGCGGCGATCGCCGGCAAGCGATGCTGATAATCGGCCTGTTGCAAAGCGGCTTCAATTTCCGAGAGTTCCATTACGCTCCGGTGAGAAACAACATCACATCCCCTTCCTGCACCACATATTCTTTGCCTTCGCTGCGCACCCAACCCTTTTCTTTGGCGGCTTTCATGGAGCCCGCTCCCACCAGATCGGCATAGGCTACGGTTTCGGCCCGAATAAAACTGCGCTCAAAATCGGAGTGAATTACCCCGGCGGCCTGGGGCGCTTTCATGCCGGCGTCGATCGTCCAGGCCCGGGCTTCTTTCTCGCCAACCGTAAAGTAAGTGCGCAACCCCAACAGCCGGTAGGTGGCCCGAATCAAACTTTTCAGGCCCCCTTCGGTCACCCCCAAACTGGCCAAAAATTCCTGGCGATCGCCTCGGGCAAATCCACCAGTTCCGATTCCACTTGGGCCGACACCACCACGGTTTCCGCTCCCTCTTGGGCAGCCAGGGCTTTTACACTTTCTACCCAGGCGTTGCCGGTGGCCAAATCCCCTTCGGCCACGTTGGTGGCGTAGATGGTGGGTTTCATGGTCAGCAACTGGAGATGGGCGATCGCCCCTTTGGCTTCGTCGTTCAGGGCACAGGTGCGGGCGGGTTGCCCCCCATCCAACCACGGTTGCAGTTGCTCCAGGGCGTCCAATTCCACCTTGGTGTCGGCGTTGCCCCCCTTGCTGCCTTTGCGTGCCCGCTCCAACCGCCGCTCCACTTGGGCCAAATCCGCCAAGGCCAATTCCAAGCCGATGATGCCAATGTCCCGCAGCGGGTCTACCGCCCCTTCCACATGGTGAATGTCCGGATCGTCAAAACAACGCACCACGTGCACCACGGCATCGCAGGTGCGAATGTTGCCCAAAAACTGGTTGCCCAGACCTTCGCCCTGGCTGGCCCCCTTCACCAAACCGGCAATGTCTACAAATTCAATGCGGGTCGCTACAATCTGCTGGCTGCTGCCAATTTTGGCCAAACTTCAAGGCGATCGTCGGGCACCGCCACCGTGCCCACGTTGGGCTCGATGGTGCAAAACGGAAAGTTGGCCGCTTCCGCTTTGGCGTTGGCCACCAGGGCGTTGAACAAGGTGGATTTCCCGACGTTGGGCAAACCGACAATTCCCGCTTTGAGCATGATCCGGATCGAAAATTCTCGCCTATTGTCGCACAGGGCTCGGCACGCACCGCCGCTCGGAACAGTAGGACATTAAATAAATGCCCCCCAGGGTCCGCACGTTGCCCACCCGCACCCGAAACTGGGGCGATACAAACCAGCACCGCTCTTGCCCCTGGTTGGTTTCGTACTCGGTGTCGATGGTGAGCACGCCCCCTTCGCCAAAAACATACCGGCTGATCACGGGGATTTGCTCGACGTAGCCCCGATCGCGCACCAGTTGACCCCGACGGGGATCGGTGGGGTCGGGAATGTCGGCGGTGATGGCGGCCTGGCTTTCTGCGAGGGGTTGGCGATCGCGGTTTTCTTGCCAATAAAAAGCGGCCCCCCCGGTACACTGCTGGGGGTTGACCCCTTGGCGATCGCACAGGGCCTGCACCCGTTCCTCGGTGGCCGCCAACGGGATCACGGTCAGGTTGGATTCTCCGGCCTCGTCGGCGGAAGCGTCGAAGTGGTGAACGGTGCGCCGGCTGTACCACATCCCCGCGCTGCACCGGAAAAAATCCGCCATGGTCATGGGGGGCACAAACTCGGCGGCCAAAGGTTCCAGAGCGATCATGGGCTGGCGCAGGGAGCGACCCCCGGATTGTAGCGCACGGCAGCTCCCGTCCCCGGCGATCGCGGGGAAGGCAGCTTTATCGCCTTAAATAGCTTGGTTAGGACGGGGCGAGCCCCAAACCCCTTTTTCCTTTGGTGTCCGAACCTACCCGAATATAGCTATACCTAAAATCCCTTACCCTTCTTCCCTCTGGGCCGGCCAGCGGGGGACGGTAAACGTGAGGCTGCCCACCCCCGCCAGGGCGATCGCCCCCATCAGGTGGGCCGTCGCCAGATCGGGCCCTTGGGGCCACACCCAACCAAACACCGCCATCGCCCCCGAAAAGCCGCCAAAATACATGCCCACGGCCAAGCTGCCCCAAGCCGCCGTCACCCCCTGCAACGCCAACGGAATGCCGCCGTTGAATACGGTGCCCACGCCGGCCAGCAGCCCCAGCCCCACCGGAAACGCGAGAAAGGGCCCCTGGGCCATCGGCAGCAACCCAAACCCGGCCGCACTCACCCCAGCGGCGATCGCCACCGTACCCCGCACGCCGAAATGGGCCGTAATTTTGCCTGCGGGCCAAGCCGCCACCGCCAACAAAAAGCCCGCCAACCCCAACCATATGGGCATCAATTCATCCGAACCGTAGCGCTCGGCGATCGCCGGCACCACGTTCCCCATCAACAACCGCAAAGCCCAAGCCGTTGCGGCCCCCACCAACGCCAACCTTCCCAAAACCGGCAACGATCGCCAAGGAAATGCCACGGCGATCGGCCCCGCCAGGGGCTCGGGCTGATACCGGCGCAACGCCAGCATGGCTCCCACCAGCGCCAACGAACCCACGGCAAAGGCAACCCCGGGCCCCAACCCCAACCAAAAAGGGGTGGTCACCGGCCGGAGCGCCCCCACCAAGCCCCCCACCAACGTCACCGCGCCCATGGCCGCCGGCCACTGGGGCGGGCTCGCATAGTTCGCCAGCAACGCCAACGCCGGAGCCCGAAACGCCGCCATCGCGATCGCCCACAGGGCAATCCAGGTCACCGCGCCCCACCGCAAACCGGCCCGGCCCAGCACCCCTACCGCTGGCACCCCCACAAACAAGGCCGCCGCGATGGCGACTCCCCCCGCCACCACCAAAAAGTGGCTCCCCAGCCATTGCCGCAACCGATCGGAAACGCCCCCGGCGATCGGTTCCACCAAGGCCCCAATCCCCTGTTCCAAAGCCACCAACTGCAAAGCAAACCCTTCGGCAAACCCCAACTCCCCCAGCAACCGCGGCAAATAGAGGTTGTAGATCAACCAGGACAAACTCACCGCGCCCTGGAGGATCGCCAGCCCCCAAACCGATCGCCAGCGAATTGGTTCAACCGCCAACGGGACAGCCTTCTTTGGAGCGGTTGCCATCGGGCATGGTGGCGTTGCAGAAATTCGCCCCCGTGGTGTTTGCCCCCGTCAAGTCGGCCTCGCTGAGGTTGGCTTCGCTGAGGTCGGCCCCCCGCAGATCGGCGTTGCGCAGGTTGGCTTGGTACAAATCGCTGCGGAACAAATCCGCCTGCTGCAAATTGGCCCCCTGCAACCCCGCCCGGTGCAAACTCGCCCGCCGCAACCGTGCTTCCCTCAGGTTCGCCCCGTTCAAATTCGTGTAGGCCAACTCCGCATAAGTTAAGTTGGCTTGCTGAAAATTGGCCCGGGCAAAATTCACGTTTTGAATCCGTGCTTCCCGGAGGTTGGCCCCGCTAAAGTTGGCGTTGATGCCGTTGGCATCGAACAAGAACGCATTGCGCAAGTCCGCCCCGATCAAGTTGGCCGCCCGCAAGTCGGCGCCTACCAATTCTATTCCCTGCAATTTGGCGTCCCGCAACCGCGCCTGCCGCAAATCGGCGCCGTTGGCAAATGCTCCCTGCAAATCCACACTGTTGATGTCGATGCGATCCAGCTCGCACCGTTGGCATTCCCGATTTTGCAACAACTGCCGCAAATGATTCGGATTTTGTCCTTGCACCGGCGCGGCGGCTCCCCCCAACACCAGAGCGGCGATCGCCACCAGAGACCCTCGTTTCATGTTCACTCCCGTTTTGCTCGGTTGGTTGCTTACCCAATCTCTTCCCACCAATTGCTTAACCCAAAAGCCCAGTCTGTGCGCTTAACCTTGGCGTTTGGTTTTGCCACCCTGGCTTCAACTATATCGCCAACCGCCCGGCACCGCCTAGGCGATCGTCGGCAAAACCGGCCCGAAATCGCCATAATTAAGAAGGGAAATTTCTGCCTATCCGTAGGCAGCTCTCCTTCGACCTTTGGCATCCTCGGTTTGGGGGTGCTTGGGCAACCTTTCCACCCGTTACGTCCTACGAGTTGGCATGTTGGAAACGTTTTCAAAGTTGACTTTCCGTTTTGGGGCAACGAAAGCTGGCTGCGCCCCGAAGTTTTGCCCATCATTTTGGTGTTGGTGTTGCTCGAAGCCATCCTGTCGGCCGACAACGCCGTGGCTTTGGCTTCGATTGTGCGCAGCTTACCCGATCCGGAACAGGAGCGCTGGGCCCTACGCTACGGCATTATCGGCGCCTTCGTGCTGCGGGTGGTGTTGATTCTGACGGCAACCTGGGTGATTCGCTTTTGGCAATTTGAGTTGGCCGGGGCCCTGTACCTGCTGTGGTTGGCGGGGAAATACTTTTTGGAAAAAGCCGCCGAAGCCAGCGGCAAGCCCCCTGTCCCCATGGCCAGCACCCTTTGGCAAGTGGTGGTGTTGGTGTCCCTCACCGATTTGGCTTTTTCGTTGGACAGCGTGACGGCGGCGGTGGCGGTCGCCGAAGAAACCTGGTTGGTGTTGCTGGGGGGCGTCTTGGGGATTGTTGCCCTCCGGTTTCTGGCGGGGCTATTTATCCAGTTGCTCGAAGAATACACTTATTTGGAATCCGCCGGCTATGTGATTGTGGCGTTGGTGGGCAGCCGCCTCTTCGTTAAGTCCTTGGCGCCTACTTGGGTGCCTCCGGAATGGTTGATGCTCGCGGCGATTGGGTTGGTTTTCCTGTGGGGATTTTCCCGGAAGGAGCCGACGGTGACCGATCCCAATCCGGCGACCGAAGCGCCCGAAGAAGCCGTAAAATAAGCACATCCCCAGGGGCGATCGCCATGGATTTTCCCAACGACCTGCGCTATACCGATACCCATGAATACCTCCGTGCCACCTCCGATAGGCTGACGGTAGGGGTCACGGCTTTTGCCGTAGATCAACTGGGAGACATTGTGTTTGTGGAGTTGCCGGCGGTGGGACGCACGGTCGCGCCGGGGGAGGTGGTGGTGACGATCGAATCGGTAAAAGCCGTCGGGGAAGTGTATGCCCCGGTTGTCGGGACGATTGTGGCGGTCAACGAAGCCTTGGGCGATACCCCCGAAACCCTGGCGGACGATCCCTACACGGCGGGCTGGCTGATCCAAATGGTGCCGGCGGCTCCCCCCGATTGGAGCGCTTTCCTGGATGCCGAGACCTACCGGCAACAAGTTGGCGCTTGAGCCTAAGTGTTGGTTCTCCCTAACCCCCCTCTTTTTCTTTAGCCTAAAAATTTTACCCAGCTTAACAAGCCAACCCATCTTTTTGGGGTTTCAGGGTGCGTTGCCAGCGGCGCGGGTCGTCCACGTTCAAAACCAGGCGTTGGTAATAAAAAGCGTCCACATCCAATACCAGCACCGGGCGATCGCGAGCCACGTACCAAACTCACGCCCCCGGCGGCTGTAAAACGTCCCCGCCGTCAGCAGCCAAGGCAGGGCTGTGCCCGGAGCCCGCAGCAGCCAAGGATCGAACGGCGGCAACCCCGGGGCGATCGCCCGGATTTTGTCCACGGGAATGGCCAAGGGTTCTCCGTAGTGAAACGCCCACAGCCGTTCCCACCTCCCCAACCGAATCACCAAAATTTTGTTTTCCAGCTGCCATTCCATCGGCCGTCCCCCATCAATCCAGAAATTCCAAACCTTGGGCCGTGGGTTGCAAGCCCTTTTCGGCCAGCCAGTCCTTGGCAAACAAACGGCTTTGGTAACGGTTTCCGCCATCGCACAAAATGGTGACGATGGTTTTGCCAGGGCCCAATTTTCGGGCCAGACGCACCGCCCCCACCGCATTCAGGGCGGCGGAACTCCCCACAAACAGCCCTTCGCGGTGCAAAAGATAGTGGGCCATTTCGACCACTTCGCGATCGCTCCCTTGCAGGGCGCCATCCAGCCGGGCCCGGGCAAAATTGGCCGTGAGGCGACGAATGCCGATGCCTTCGGTGATGGAACTGCCCTCGGCGGCCAACGAGCCGGTGGTCACGTAGTTGTACAGACCGGAACCCTGCGGGTCGATTAAATAGGTGACGAGGTGGGGGTTCTGCGCTTTGAGGTATGCGGTCACGCCGCCGATGGTGCCCCCGGTACCGGCGGCCATCACCACGCCATCCACTTCGCCGCCGGTTTGCTGCCAGATTTCGGGGCCGGTGGTTTGGTAATGGGATTCCGCGTTGGCCAGGTTTTCAAATTGATCGGCCCAAAAGGCGTTGGGGAGTTCCTCGGCGAGGCGACGGGCTACGTGGTAATAATTGTTGGGGTCGCTGAAGGGAACCGCAGGGGTGAGGCGCACGTTGGCCCCCAGGGCCCGCAGCAGCTCGATTTTCTCGGGGGATTGGTTTTCCGGCATGGCAATTTCGCAACGATAGCCCCGGGCCGCCGCCACCAAAGCCAAGCCAATGCCCGTATTGCCGGCGGTTCCTTCGACCACGGTGCCCCCAGCCGCCAATTTGCCAGCGGCTTCCGCCGCCAAGACCATAAACAACGCCGCCCGATCTTTGACGCTGCCGCCCGGATTTAGCCACTCGGCTTTGCCCAAAATGCGGCAACCGGTCGCCGACGACAGGGAGGGAATTTCCAGGAGGGGGGTGTGGCCCACAGTGCCACAAAAACCGGCGGCAATGGCGGTCATGATATGCTGCGACAAACTCTTCCTATTGTGCCATGGCCATTCTGCCCTTTCCGTGGCTGCTCTTGGTCTTGGTGGGCTACACGGGACTGGGCTGGCAATTGGCAGGTTGGCCCCTCTCCCCCAACGCCACCTTGATGGTTGCTTTGGGGCTGGCGGTGGCGTTGCCTTGGTTCATCGCTTTTTTGAAATGGCTGGGCTCGTTGTTCTTGGTGACGATGGTGGCCGCGATCCTTTCGGCGTTGGTGTGGCCGCTGTTGGGCGTGTTTTGGGAATTGGCCGTTCTCTGGTTGGTGCTGATGGCGTTGCTGGTCAGCCTCAAGTTGGTGACGAAAACCGTCCGGAAAATTTCCTTTGCCTTGGTGTTGATGGGCACCGCCAGCACCGGTCTTTCCCTGGGGTTGGTGGGGCGATTTGCCCTGCAATGGGTGGAAGCCCTCTGGTTGCTGTGGCAGTTGGGTTAGCTAGGCCCGGCCGGGAATGGGCCCCCGCCGCGTGGCATCCCCGATCGCCGCCTGCAAAAAATCCCGGAGGTGGGCCACATGGGGATCGGGATCGTTGGCTAAAGCCTGCAGGGCTTCCTGCAACCCGTGGGGCGATCGATACAACTGACGGTAGGCATTTCTCAAAGCCTTGAGGCTGGCTTCCGACAGGCCGGCCCGCTCCAATCCCACGCGGTTGATGGCTCGGACTCGCGACGGATTGCCTTCCACCAACATGTAGGGGGGCACGTCTCGCTCGATCCGGCTCATGCCTCCCACCATCGACAGGCAGCCAATCCGGACAAATTGATGCACCCCCAACACCCCGCTGATCCGAGCTTGGGACTCTACGTACACATGGCCCGAAAGGGCCACCGCATTGGCCACGATCGCCCGATCTTCCACAATGCAGTTGTGACCCACGTGCACGTAAGCCATCAGCAAATTGCCGTTGCCGATCGCCGTGGCTTCGCCGGCAAACGTGGCGCGGTTGACGGTGACGTATTCCCGCAGGGTATTGTCGTCCCCAATTTTGACCAGGGTCAGGGCACCGTCATACTTGAGGTCTTGGGGCTCCAAGCCGATCGCCGCGCCGGGAAAGATGCGGTTGCGGGCGCCAATTTCTGTCCAGCCCTCGATCACGACATGGGCACCCACCGTGGTTTGGGGGCCAATTTTCACGTGTTCGCCAATTACTGCGTAGGGGCCCACCCGCACCGTTGGGTGCAACTCCGCCCCTGGATGCACAATGGCGGTCGGATGAATCAACTCGGAGGCAGGGGCAGCAAGCATAAAAAAGCCAACCTAACAGCAAACCCAACAATGAACCTGGAAACACTTGAACCGGGTGGGGCACCTTCTTGGCAACCCATGGCTATCCCCAACCTCAACCAAAGTCCACCAAAGAAAACATCAGTTCTCCTTCGCACACCAATTGACCCTCCACCTCCGCTTTGGCCTGCATTTTGCCAAAACGCTTTTGCTTGACCATCAACAGTTCCGAGGCAATGACCAGGCGATCGCCCGGCACCACCGGCCGCCGAAACCGGACGCGGTCAATGCCTGCGAATAAAGATAACATTCCCTGCACTTCCGGCAATTGAGTCAGCACAATCCCCCCCACCTGGGCCATGGCTTCGACAATCAAGACCCCCGGCATGATCGGTTTCCCCGGAAAATGCCCCGGAAAAAACGGCTCGTTGATGGTGACATTTTTGATCCCGACTGCGGATTTCCCCGGTACCAAGGCCACAATTCGATCCACCAGCAAAAAGGGGTACCGGTGGGGCAACAATGCCTGAATTTGCTCGTTGTTGAGGGCGATCGCCGCCGGGTCGGCCAACAGGGTTTCGGTATCGCGCATGGTGCCAGTTGTAAAATTCCAGTTACAAAAAAGTCAGCTTGGCCGCCACCGCCCGCGCCAGTTCGACATGCAAGATGTGGCTGGCTTTGTGGGCCACCACGTGCATGGGGGGCAGCGGCCCCACCAAACTCAGGTCTCCCCACAAATCGAGCAACTTGTGGCGACAGGGTTCGTCGGCAAACCGCAGCGGCGGATTTAGCCAGTTCTCATCATCGCAGACAATGGCGTTGTCCAAGCTGCCGCCGGCAATCAAACCCGCGGCCCGCAACGGTTCAATGAATTTTGCAGGGTGAAGGTACGGGCAGGGGCGATCGCCGTGGCAAAGGGTTCGGTGGCCGGACACCAGGTGCGCCACTGCCGCCCAATCGCCGCCGTGGGGAAGTCGATCCCATAGGTCAATTGCAGGCGATCGGCGGGCACCGCACTCACAAAGGCCTCGCCTTCGTACACCGTCACCGGTTCCCCAATTGGGGTTGGGGGCGCGGCGCCGGCTGGGCCACCGTTCCCACCCGGGCGATCGCTTCCACCCAGGGCCCCGCCGAGCCGTCCAAAATTGGCAATTCTTCCCCGTCCAGTTCGACGATTGCGTTGTCTACCCCCACCCCAGCCAAGGCCGCCAACAAATGCTCTACGGTACGCACTTTGGCACTGCCTTGGCCCAATTCCGTAGAAAGCCGGGCCCCAATGGCCGCCGTCAGGTTGGCGGGAACCCAGGCCGCGCCCCGTTGAAACCCCCGCCCTTGGTAGGGTGCCGCCGGCCGGAGGGTCGCCGTCACCGCTTGACCGCCGTGCAAAGAAATTCCCGTTACCGTCACCGCCGCCGCCAGCGTGTGTTGCGAAGGCGCCGTCATCAGAACTTCTCGCCCAAGCCAAAACTGAATTGGGTGCCGCCCCCATCCAGCCGCACCCCGTAATCCACCCGGATGGAGCCCAACGGCGACTGAATCCGCAACCCGGCACCGTAACCGCCGCCGCTGCCCGGCTTGCCCCGCACCGCCCCGGGGTTTCCCAACACATCCTTGCCGGAGCCCAAATCGCTGCCGTAGTCGGCAAACAACACCCCGTTCAAAATGGCAAACAACGGAAACCGATATTCCGCCGAAAGCAACGCAAAACTCTTCCCCGACCCAATTCGCCCTTCGTCCCAGCCCCGAATGGAGTTGCTGCCCCCCAACCGAAAGGCCTCGTAGGGGGGAAAGTCGCCCAAAATGGTGCCCGCTTGCACATTGAAAGCCAAGGTTTGGGGCCCCTCCGTCAGCCGCACGAAATTCACCGGCAGAAAGAAACTGTAGCTCGCCCGCAAGCGGTTGAAAAACAGCGAACCGCTGCCCACCGGCAAAGCCTGCTCCACCGCCAAGCGCGATACCGCCCCCGAAGTTGGCCGCAGGCGATCGTTGCGAAAATCTTGGGCCAAGGCAAACTGCAACAACAGCAAATCGTCTTGCCCTTCCCGCGTAAAGGCCAGTTGGTTGCCTTGATTGTCAAAGGGCGTGGTGCGGTTGTCGTCATCGGTGATGGTCACCCGCTCAAAGCGTAGCCCCAACGAAGCCGTGGTGGTGGGACTGAGGGGCCGGGCAAAGTTGATCCCCAACCCCAAGCGGTTCTCCCGCGGCACATCGTTGTTGGGGCCACCCCAACGTTGGATTGTTATCCGGGTTGTCGTAGACAAAACTAAACAGCCGACGGTTGAAGATGTTCGCCGCAAATGAGGTACGGAAAGGGTCTCCCGCCAACCAGGGATCGGTAAAGTTCAAATCGAACAACAGCTCCCGCTCCCCGACCTGGATGTCCAAGCCCAGCTTTTGGTTATTGCCCCCCAAATTTTGTTGCTGGAGGCTGACGGTACCAAACAAACCGGTGGCTGAGCTGACCCCACCCCCCAAGGCAAAGGAACCGGTGCTGCGCTCCTTGACGTTGACCGTGACCACCACTTTGCGGGGATCGGTGCCTGGATTTAAGGCTAGGTTGACATCCTCAAATAGCCCCAGCCCAAACACTTTCCGCAAATCTTCTTGGACGGTGTTCCGGTTGAACACATCCCCCGGTTTCAGGCTCAGCTCTCGGGTGACGATGAATTCTCGGGTCTTGCCCCGGATCGGTTTGCCGTCGGCGCCTTCGCTTTTGCCCTCTTCGTTCACGAACGCGACCTTGATGTCTTCGATCGTGCCCTCCGCCACAATCAACGTCGCCGTACCGTCCGGCTGCAAGTTGATGTCCACCACCTGCGCCAAGACAAAACCCTTGTCTTGGTAAAATTTTTCGACCTCTCGAATGCCGGTTTGCAGTTGCCGGAGGTTGGCGATTTGCCCCACTTGCGGCCCGAAAATGCGCTGAATGTCCTCCGGCTTGAGGACGGTGGTGCCATCGGTGCGGAACGATCGCAAAATGGGGTTGGGGGTGACTTCGAGGGTAACTTGCACGCCAATGGCCGTGTCCGCCAAATCGGCCCGTACGTTGCTGAAGTAGCCAAGGGCAAACGCCGTGTTGATGTCGGTTTGCAACTGAGCCCGGCTGGTGGGTCGTCCCGGTTTGGTGGCGATCGCATCAAACACTTCTTTTTCGATCGCCGGGGGCAAAGCGGGCGCTCCCGCTGGCACCGTTACCCGCACCTCACCAACCAACACTTGGGCCCGATCCTCGGCCGAGGGCTCGGGGGCGGCGGGGCTCGGTACCGGCCCGTTGTTCAAATTGGGGGGGGCATTGGTCGGAGGTACCGCCGGGGTCTCCGGATTGGCCGGGGCATTGGGGGCTGGGGTTTGGGCTTGTCCCGGCAGGGTGGTTCCGCCCACCACAGCGCCGACAGAGGCGATCGCCGTTGCAACGACCAAGGGAATTAGGCGCATAGTGAAGACCCACACCAACACGTTCATCAAGTTACCTTAGCAAAATTTGACCCCCGCAAGGGCTCGGCGGAACGATTGCCTAAACTTACAAAAGGTTCCAGAGGAATTGGTACACCAACCGACCGAAGGCGGTCATAAAGACCAGACCGGCCCCGGCGATCGCCGCCCAGGGCAACAGTTGGAGGAGGGGGGGCAGCGTTACCTTCAGGAAAATTGCCCGACCCCAACAGCGGCACCAGGATGCCGCCAAACACCAACACATCTTTGTTGTCAACAATGGCCAAGCTCCGTAAAACCAGCATCATGGCAAAAAGGGAACCGGGAATCACCGCACTCACGATCCCAAACTTGGCGTAGAGGGCCAACCCCAACATCCCCAGCAAACCGCCCCAAAACCCCAACACCCAAGCCCCAAACAATTGACTCCCCAAGGGCGGCAACCGCAACGGCTGGGTTTGCCGATGAACCTGCACCCGTACCGGCGGAGATTGGGGCCCTGGCTGGGGCCCTCCTGAAGGTTGGGGCGCTGCCGGTTGGGGGGCGGGGGCAGATGGGGGTACCGGAGCGGCTGGGGGCACCGGCGTCAAGGCGGCCGGGGTTTGCAGGGCGGTCAGAGCCCCTTGGGCCGAGGCATAGCGTTGGTTGGCCGCCGACAGCAGCATTTTGGTCAAAACGGCCTCCAAGTTGGCGCTGATGGGGGCCGGCAGCAACCGTTGCCAGTGCCAGTCGTTGGTGGTGGGATCGAACAAATCTTCGGGGTTCTTCCCGGTGAGCAGGCAGATGCAGGTGACCCCCAAAGCGTACAAATCCGAAGCCGGAAACACCGTATCCCCGCGCATTTGTTCGGGGGGGGCATAGCCCGGCGTAAAAATCCCCGTCGATCGTTTGTGGCCGGCGGCCGTCACCTGTTTCACGGCCCCAAAATCCAGCAAATAGTACTCTTGGGTTTCCCGGCTCACCATAATGTTGGCGGGTTTGATGTCCCGGTGAATGGAACCCCGTTCGTGGACAAACTGCAACACCGGCAGCAGCGTGCCCAAAACCTCCCGCAGATCTTCTTCCGTCAGCGGCCCGTGCTGCTCGATGACTTCCTGCAGGTTTAGCCCATCAATAAATTCTTGCACCAAATAAAAGTATTCTTCCTGACCCGCCTGCACCGGAAAAAAAGCCAGCAGGTCGGGGATGTTGGGGTGTTTGCCCAGTTCTTCCAGCACCGCCCCTTCCCGTTCAAACATGGCCTGGGCAATTTTCAGTTGCTCCGGATTCAGACCCACGGGCTGCAACTGTTTGACCACGCAGCGCCGTACGGTCGGCGTGTAGCGATCGCGGGCCACGTAGGTTGCGCCAAAACCGCCTCGGGCCAAGGGTTTTTCCGGCAGGTAGCGACCGCCCAAAATCATGGGCATCCCACATTTAATGCAAAACTTTTGCTGGGTAGTTTTCAGGGTGTTGCCCTGCGCCAGGTCGGGAAACACGTTGAGGTGACCGCAGGAGGGGCGCGTGCAATAAATTTCCACAGAGGATTCCCCGGGGTTGGAGCCGATTACTCGATGGTCTGGACTTCGACTTCAATGGTACCGGGGGGGGTGTAGCGTGTAAACCGACGGTCAACGACCGTCAGGGCTTCGCCACAATGGGGACAATTTACCGAAGTGCTGCGGAGGGCGGTAAATTCACCTTGGCACATCGGGCAAGCGTCGGCAATGGTGTTCTGGCGCCACCACCATTGTCCAGCGACGACGGCGATCGCCGGCACCAACACCAGCAAAGCCACCAATACCGCCAAAGATCGCAGCAGCCAGCCAAAGCCCAACGTGCTCAACAACCAGAGCAACAGCAGCCAGCCCAATCCCGATCGCCATCCCGGTGCGGTTCCCATAGCGAAATCCTCGCGCGTTCGCGCCATTGTACCCCTCGATTTGGGCGAGGGCGGGACGGACATCCCGGTGTGCCGTAGGATGGAAACCGATCTTTCGGAGAAAACGATGGCCATTCGGGTCGGGGTGTTGGGGTTTGGCGGTTTGGGCAAGGCGGCGGCGCGGGTGCTGGCCGGCAAGCGCGAAATGATTTGGGTGGCGGCGGTCGATCGCGGCGGTTACGCCTACCACCCGGAAGGATTGGTGGCGGAAGCGGCCCTCACTGCAGCGACCCAAGGCACCGTGGGGCATCTGGGGGGGTATGTCGGCCCCGATAGCCTGGAACGGGCGATCGCCCAGGTGGCCCCCCACGTCGATGGTTTTTTTCTGGCGCTGCCCAACCTGCCCAATGATTTCATTGCCCAAACCACCCGGCAATTTATCGCCGCCGGTTGGTCGGGGGTGTTGGTGGATGCAATCAAACGCACCAGTGCCGTGACCGAGCTGTTGACCCTGGGCGATCGCCTGCAAGGGGCCCGCATCACCTACCTGACCGGTTGCGGTGCCACCCCCGGTCTGCTCACGGCGGCCGCCGCCCTGGCCGCCCAGAGTTTTGCCGAAGTGCATCGGGTGGACATTCGGTTTGGGGTGGGGATCGCCAATTGGCAGGCCTACCAAGCCACCATCCGCGAAGACATCGCCCACATGCCCGGCTACGATGTGGAAACAGCCCGCGCCCTCACCGATGCCGAAATCGAAGCCCTGCTCGATCGCACCGATGGCCGCTTGACCTTGGCAAACATGGAGCACGCCGACGATGTGCTGCTGGAACGGCTGGGCATCTGCGATCGCCGGCAGGTCACCGTGGGCGGCGTGGTCGATACCCGTCACCCCCAAAAACCCGTGAGCACCACCCTCCAGGTCACGGGCCGCACCTTTGAAGGGGCGATCGCCACCCACACGTTGACGTTGGGGGACGAAACCAGCATGGCCGCCAACGTCTGCGGGCCCGCCTTCGGCTACCTCAAAGCCGGTTGGGAAATGCACCAACGGGGGTGGCATGGCATTTTCACCAGCGCCGACACCATGCCCCGCTTTGTTCGTTAAAACCCTGGGGGGGTCTCGCTCAAAAGGGCTTCCACTTGATCGGCGGGGAGCGGTCGCCCCAACAAATACCCCTGGCCATAGTCGCAGCCGATCGCCCGCAGGGTGCGCAGATGCTCGGGGGTCTCAATTCCTTCGGCAATGGATTGGAGGTTGAGGGTCTTGGCCAACAGCGAAATCAAATTGGCAATCTGCCAGTTCTCTTGCTGCAAAAACGAACGGTCGATCTTGACCGCATGCACCGGCAAGGTCTGCAGCCGCGCCAAAGAAGAATACCCCGTGCCAAAATCGTCGATGTGAATTTGAATGCCTTGTCCGTGCAGGTGCCTCAAGACCGTCTGCGCGGTCTCCACATCCGACATCACCGAACTTTCGGTCAATTCCAGCTTGAACGCCGTTGCCGGCAACGATGGGTTGCCAGGGCGGTCTCCACCGTCGCAATCAGCCGTTCGTTGAGCTGGCGGCTGGAGATGTTGACGCCCACGGCAATGGGTTGCGTGGCGGGGTACGTACGATGCCACCGGGCCAATTGCCGACAGGCCTCGTGGATCACCCAATCCCCCAAGGTCTCAATTTCCCCCAACGCCTCGGCCAAAGGAACAAATTCCGCTGGCGAAATGTAGCCCCGCTCTGGATGCGGCCAGCGCAACAACGCTTCCCATTCCACCACCCGCTGCGAGGCTAAATTCACAATCGGTTGGTACCAAGGGTAAATCTTTGCTCGGCGATCGCGCCGAGAGATCGAACAACAACTGGGGATCGTTGCCCAACTGCGCACACAACTCCTGTTGCAACAACCGGGTTCGCCGCTCTGCGCGATCGCGTTCCGCCTGCAGTTGTTTTTGGAAACCGTAGAGGGTTAAATGAGTCCGCACCCGCGCCAAAATTTCCATCGCCTGAAACGGCTTGGTAATGTAGTCCAAACCGCCCACCTCAAACCCCCGCAGCTTGCTGCCCATGTCGTCGAAAGCACTGATGAACAACAGGGGAATGGCTTGGGTGCGGGGGTCGGCCTTCAGGTGGCAACAAAAATCGAAGCCGTCCATGTCCGGCATGTACACATCCGACAAAATCAAATCCGGCGGCGAGGCGGCGATCGCCATCAATGCCTCGATGGCGCTGGTGTACGGGTGGACGCCATACCCCTCCCGCTCCAAAATCCGGTACAACAACTCCAGGTTTT
Organism: Oscillatoriales cyanobacterium SM2_1_8; assembly: GCA_012031195.1. Lineage (GTDB taxonomy): Bacteria > Cyanobacteriota > Cyanobacteriia > Pseudanabaenales > Pseudanabaenaceae > UBA8156. The sequence continues at coordinate 7,131 of JAAUUG010000007.1, read as the reverse complement.
CCGACTTGTCGTCCACGATCGCCACGGTTGGTGCCCGCAAGGTCATAAAGGCTCCCTCACCCCTGTCATCCACCCCTCCATCTTTTTCTTTCTGTACCTATTCTCGTTGATGCTTGCGCTCTCCGCTACCATTGCCATCGTCCCGACTGTCATCGCCGCTGGCGATCGCCTGCGCCGTTTAGGCCAACCTGGAGCGAGTCAAATTTTTTCAGAGCCCCTAATCGTACACGATTTCCATCGCCCCCCCTACACAACAAACATAAAAAGCAGCCTTTCATGGAAAGAACCCAGCCGGTGGATAGCGCGATCGCGCCGCTCCGCTACAATACGAGGCGGTAGAGGCCAAATGTAAACTTATGTAATGTGGGCTAGCCATCGTGTTCAAAACGTTCGCTGCAGATTTGCGGATGGTGTTCGAGCGCGACCCGGCGCGCGGAACTTGTTGGAAGTGTTGTTGTGCTACCCCGGTTTGCAGGCCCTGTGGGTCTACCGTTTCACGCACCGTCTGGAGCGGTGGGGCGTGCCGGTGCTCCCCCGGGTGTTGTCGCAGATTGCCCGTTGGTTCACCGGGGTAGAAATTCACCCAGGAGCCACCATTGGCCAAGGTTTGTTCATCGACCATGGCATGGGGGTGGTGATCGGCGAAACGGCCATTCTGGGCAACAACGTGTTGCTGTATCAGGGGGTTACCCTGGGGGGCACGGGCAAAGAGTCCGGCAAGCGCCATCCCACCCTGGGCAACAACGTGGTGGTGGGTGCCGGGGCCAAGGTGTTGGGGAACATTGAAATTGGCGACAACGCCCGCATTGGCGCCGGGGCGGTGGTGCTGAAGTCGGTGCCGCCGGACTGTACGGTGGTGGGGGTACCGGGCCGCATTGTCCGCCGGGGGGAACCGGTGGCTCCGCTCGACCATTTGCGGGTGCCCGATCCGGAGGGCGATGCCCTGCGCATCTTGGCGGAGCGGCTTGACCTTTTGGAAAGTCGGCTGCGTTCCCAGACCCCCGCGCCCGAAGCCGAAGCATCCTTGCCCTTGGCGGCTGATTGGTTGGCGGCGCAGCGGCCCAGGCACCTGCAACCCGCCGAAAATCGGGATTCTTTTGAGGAAGGTCTGGGGATTTAGGGAAGGCCCGCCGTTGATTCCACCATCGGTTCCGCCATCGCTTCAAGCGGTGCGGGCTGGCGCTCGGACACCCACAAAGCTTCTACAAATTGGCGAGCCGTCCGGCCCGATCGCCCGTTGTAGCGGAGGGCCCACTGCTCGGCCTGCCCCCGCAGGTCTTCCCCAGCCAGGCGGATCCCCCTTTGCCGTGCCAAATGTTCCACCATGGCGTGGTAGGTTTCGGTACTGGTAATGGGAAAAGTCAACACCAACCCAAAGCGATCGGCAAACGAGAGTTTTTCTTGGAGGGTATCCCAACTCCTCAAATCTTCGTTGTCTTGGGGGCGGGCCGATCGCCCCACACTTCCCGCACCAGGTGCCGACGGTTGGAGGTGGCGCACACGATGGTGTTGGCGGGCTTGGCCACCAACGTTCCTTCCAAAAGCACCTTAAAACTTTTGAAGTCGTTGTCGTCTTCTTCAAACGAGAGGTCGTCGGCAAACAACACAAACTTTTGGGCGCGCTGGGGCAACGCAGCCACGATCGCCGGCAAATCCCGCAGGCTGTCGCGGGGCACTTCCAGCAACCGCAACCCCCGATCGCCGTAGGCTTGGATCAGGGCTTTGACCAGGGACGATTTGCCGCTGCCCCGGCTGCCGTACAGCAACACGTTCTGGGCCGGATAGCCCGCCAACAAGGCTTCCACGTTGGCCTGCAGGCGTTGTTTTTGCTCTTCGCACCCCACCAAATCGGCAAAATCCACCGGATCGGGATGGGCAATTCCCACCCATGTCCCCTGTTGCCACCGCAAAGCTCGGTACCGTGCCAGCAGACCGGTGCCGTGGCGGCGGTAATGGTTGACCAGGGCCGGCAACCCTTCGCGCCAATCCTGGTGGTTGGTGAGCGGGGGCCGCACCACCGGCTGGGCCGGAATGGGCGCTACCGCACAGTGGGTGGCATGGCGAACCCAGGCACTCAGGCGATCGCTCGTGCATTGGTAAATGTTTTGCAAGATGCCCAAATCGTGGCGCACCGCCATCGTCAAAGCCGGCGGCAACGCCGCCAAATCTTGGTATTGACACTGTTGGCTAAAGGGATTTTCGTCCTGCAAAATGCGATCGAGGAGGTATTCTTCCCAGGTTTGGCCGTGGGCCGCCAACTCGCGGAACCAGAGCCCATAGGTCGTCAAGCAGCGTTGGTAGTCGCGGGCACTGAACCGAATGGCTTGCAACAGAGCCAAAAACAATTGACCGGCCTCTTCAGCAAACACCGATTGGTAAATTAGAAGGGAGGCCATTTGAATTTGCAGATTTTGCACTTCATCCATAAAAAAACCTCCTCGCCATGGCGGCCACCATCCTACCGTGCGGGCGCTATCCTAGAGGAAACCTACCCCCTGACGCCATGAAGACCGGGCTGAAAATTTGGGCGATCGCCTTGCTGCTGTCCTTTGCCCCTGGGATTGAAGCGGTCTGGGGCAACTCCGACAAGCTTTCGGAGTGTCTTTTGTTGGCGAATACCCTGCAGGGGGCCGCTGGCAACGTTCAGGCTACCGGCAACATGGGAACGGCCCTGGCCCTCACCGGCCGCCTCCAGCAAAACCTACGGCAACTGCAACTGCGCGATCGCCAACTCCAAGGTTTTCAGCAACGGTACCTCAGTTTCTTTGCAACCGCCGAAACCCTCCTCCAGCAAGGAAGCGCCGCCACGGGGGACGATGCCCTGCGCTCCCTCATCGGCAACGCCCAACAACACAACCTGACGGGCAGCACCCTGGCCCAAGAAGTGACCGAATACTGCCTCAAGCCCTAAATCTCGCGCCCTAAATCTCGCGACCGTAGGCCTGCCACGCCAAATCCAAGAGGGCCTGCAATACGGCGATCGCCACCAAGGGGTTGCCCCGGTGGTCCCGCGTAAGGATGTGGGGGACTTCGCTCCGGCGCAACGATGCGCTCAGATCGTCCTCCTCCGCCACCAACTGGGTCAAATTGGGCGGTACCGCCACCACCAGCGGCGGCTTGACCTCGCCCGAAGCCATCAGCCGCAACAAGGCCGCCAACGATGCTTGAGACTCGCCGATCGCGAACAGGGCCTGGGGGTACCGGGAAGCCAGGGCCTCGATGCCCAAAGCCGCCTTGGCCCGGGGCGATCGGGCAAAGGCATCGGTGGCGCAATACACCGGGTTGCCAAAGGTCTCGGCCAGGCGATCGACCAACCCCACACGAATCAGGGCCGTATCGGTGACAATGGGCGTGCGGGCGGCCAGGGCTGCAGCCCCCGTCGACAAAGCATCTTCGGAAAATTGCAGCGAGTCTTTGTAGGCAAAATCGGTGGTCGTGGCCAACACCTGCCGCAACACCTCCCGCTGGGCCGCCGCCCCCGTCCAATCCAGCAACGTGCGATCGACGATCGCTCGCTGTTGCAACTCCCGTTTGTAACCGTCCACAGGTTGCCTGCCAAAGCCAATCGCATCTTAGCCGAGAACGGACGGCGCTAAGAAACTTGTTGCACTTGCCAATGCTGTTGGGGCACCGGCAAATTCCCCTCCGTGCCAACTTCGCGGATGATGCGGTTGGTATCAAAATAAACCTGCCAGTAATGGGCGTTGGCGCAATAGGGCCGCACCGCCAACACGGGCCCCGCCAACGTGAATTCCAAAATTTCGAGGTCGGGGGCCGGTGTCGTCAACACGTTGGGCACGTTCCCCAAGCGATCGCGCAATTGCCGAATCACCTCTTGATGGTTGACGCCGTGGGCCAACTGGGCCACCAAATCCACCCGACGGTAGGGGTTGGCCGAAAAATTTTGAATGTTGTCGGCGAACAATTTGTTGTTGCCCACATAGGTCAACACGTTGTCGGGGGTCACCACGCTCGTCACAAACAGACCGATTTCCTGCACGGTGCCCAACACGCCCCCCGCCCCAATCAGGTCACCGGCCTTGAAGGGCTGCAACACAATCAAAAACGCCCCGGCGGCAAAATTCGCCAGCAGACCGCTCCAAGCGGCCCCGATCGCCACCCCAGCCGCCGCCAACAACGCCGCAAAGGAGGTGGTTTCAATGCCGAAAAATCCCAAGATGGCCACAATCAACACAATGTTGAGGGTGACGGAGAGCGTGGATCCGATGTAACCCAAAATGGTGGGCTCCAACCGCTGGGCCCGCAGGCTGCGGAGCACCAAACCGCTGGCAAATCCAATCAACTGCCGGCCAATGAAAAACAGGACGATGGCGGCAATTACCCGCAACCCTGCCTGCAAAATGGCATCCAACCCGCTTTGCACCAGATCGTTCATAAGTGAACTTTTCTCCCCACGCTACCGCCCAATTATCAAAGGCTGCGGTCCGTACCGCAACCCCAAGTTTTGCAACAAAATGCTTGATGAAACCCCGGAACCCATGGTAAGCTAGTAAAGCGCCAAATTCAAAGGCGTCTGCCGGGATAGCTCAGTTGGTAGAGCAGAGGACTGAAAATCCTCGTGTCCGCGGTTCAAGCCCGCGTCCTGGCATATAAATTTTTAATTTCATATCTATTTCGAGTAGATTCAGGCATCGAAAGAAAAAGGGGTTTGGGGCTGCGCCGCTCGGCTGAGCGCTCACGCCAAAGCCCCCAGCTAGGGGTTTCGCCTCTGCACCCTGTCCTAACCAAGTTATAGTCATTTCAAATGTGTTTGCGACAATCTTGCCCTCACCCCCAGCCCCTCTCCCTTCCTGGGAGAGGGGAGTAAAGGCAATCAGAACAACCGCGGTCGTCCCACTTTTAATTAAACCGACTATATTTGCAACTATATAGTCATTTTAATTAAGAATGCGCCTGTATAGCTGTTTTGCATAGCGACGAGACAAAACAAGTCGGGTCGCAGGGGCGAAGCCCCTATTGGTTCTATTAGACTTTCGTTGGGCAGGAAAAAACCGTGTCAGTTTTAATTAAAATAACTATAACTTGGTTGGGACGAGGTTTGGGGATGAAACCCTTGGCTAGGGGCTTCGCCCCCAAACCCCCTTTTCTTTCGATGTCCGAGTCCAACCGAAATATATAGTCATTTCAAATGTGTTTGCGACAATCTTGCCCTCACCCCCAGCCCCTCTCCCAGGAAGGGAGAGGGGAGCAAAGGCAATCAAAACAATCGCAGTCGTTCCATTCTTAACTAAATTGACTATATAGCGATAAAACGGGAACATGACGGCTGCACTTCCGCCGGTGGCGATCGCCGAAAATTTGCGGGTATCCTACGGCAAAACGGTGGCGGTCACCGATGTCTCGCTGGCGGCCATCCCCGGCGAAATTTTGGCGTTTGTCGGCCCCTCCGGCTGTGGCAAAAGCACGGTGCTCCGGTGCTTCAACCGTTTGAACGATCTTGTGGCCCAAGCCCGCGTCGAAGGGCAAGTATATTTGCATGGCGTGCCCATCTACGCGCCGGAAGTCGATCCGGTGGCGGTACGCCAACAGGTGGGGATGGTGTTTCAACGGCCCAATCCTTTCCCCAAGTCCATCTTTGACAACGTGGCGTTTGGTCTCCGCCTTGGTCGCCCCCTCCCCAAATCGGAATTGTCGCAGCGGGTGGAACAAGCCCTGCGCCAGGCCGCCCTCTGGGAAGAAGTGAAAGACAAACTGCACCAAAGCGCCCTCACCCTCTCGGGCGGCCAGCAACAACGCCTCTGCCTGGCCCGGGCGATCGCCGTGCAACCCCAACTCCTCCTGCTGGACGAACCTTGCTCGGCCCTCGACCCCCTCTCCACCGAACGCATCGAACACCTCCTGCGGGAACTGAAACCTGCCCTGGCGATCGTGTTGGTGACCCACAACTTGGCCCAGGCGGTGCGGGTGGCGGATAAAACGGCGTTTTTTAATGTGGAGGCCGGGTGCGGTAGGCTGGTGGAGTGGGGGCCCACCGCCACCCTGTTTGCCCAACCGGTACACCCCGCGACCGCGGCCTACACCCGCGGCCAGTTTGGTTAACTTTGCGTGCGACCTATGACCGGCTCCCCCCTCCTGGAATTGCGCAACGTGGTGAAACGCTTTGGGCCCCACACGGTGCTCGACGGCGTGAACCTCCAATTGGGCTGCGGCGAAGCCCTGGCGGCGATCGGGCCTTCGGGTACCGGAAAATCCACCATCCTGCGGATCGTCAGCGGCTTGCTGTCCCCCGATGCCGGCGAAGTCTGGTTTGACGATGCGAGCCCGATCCGCCTTGGCATGGTGTTCCAAAACGCCGCCCTGTTTGATTCCCTGACCGTGGCCGAAAATGTCGGCTTTGCCCTCTTTGAACACTCCCGCCTCCGCCGCCGCCAAATCCTGAGCCTGGTGCGCGAAAAGCTGGCGCTGGTGGGCCTCCCCGACATTGGCGATCGCTATCCTGCCGAACTTTCCGGGGGGATGCGCAAACGGGTGAGCCTGGCCCGGGCCATCCTCGAAGACCCCAGCCAAACCCAAACCGGTCGCCGCATCTTGCTCTACGATGAACCGACGGCGGGCCTCGATCCCGTGGCCTCTACGGTGATTGAAGACTTGATCCGCTCCCTCAAAGATGGGGGCCGAGCCTGCGACAGCTACATCATTGTTACCCACCAAGACAGCACCATCCGCCGCACCGCCGATCGCGTGGCGATGCTCTATGCCGGCCAAGTGCAATGGGATGGCCCCGTCGCCGAAATCGACCGCACCGACAATCCCTACGTCCGTCAGTTTTTTAGCGGCAGTTTGACCGGCCCCATTCGGGTGCCTACGGCGGGGGATTGATGCCCAGGGTCTACGGCGTGCTGGCCGGGCCCAGGTAGCGGGTAAGTTGGGGGGAGTAGACCTCGTAGATGAGGGTGAGGGGCTGGCCACCGTGCCACAACAGGTAATGGCGGCTCCAGTAGGGCCCCGGCCCAAATACCGATTCCAGCGCTGGGCAAAACCCGTGGCTCAGCCCCTGCAAATCTCGGTACAACTCGGCATGGCATTGGTTGAGGCTCGACCAGATCGGCAATTGGGGGGTTTTGCAAATGGTGACGGATGCGAGCGGTCGTCCACCACGAGGTGGCATGG